>DATFWL010000344.1:0-45853 GCA_035259385.1 Vicinamibacterales bacterium
GCGAAACAACCCGTAGCACCACGACACGAGCACGAGGCCTCCTCCATAGCCGGGCGATGGCCCAATTCTACGCGTCAGCCCACTCTGATGATCTTCGCCGGCCCGGGCAGCGGGACCGGATCCGAGTTTATGCACCCTTCAGGGTCGACCGCCAATCGATCCACAGATTCGCGACCTCGTTCAACAGATGGCCACGGCGAATCCCTTATGGGGAGCACCGCGGATTCATGGTGAGTTGCAGACACTCGCCATCGAGGTCTCCGAACGCACGGTGTCGCGTCTGTTGAAACCGCACACGCGTCCGCGCTCGCAGGCTTGGAAAACTTTCCTGACGAATCACCTCGCCTCCGTCGCAGCGATGGATTTCTTCACCGTGCACACTCTCACCGGCCGGGTCCTTTTCGTGCTCGTCGTGTTGTCGCATTGCCGCTCGCGCATCGTGCACTTCAATGTCACGGAGCATCCGACAGCGTCTACAGCGAGAGCTTCCAGCAGCGAGTCGTGGGCTTGGGCATCGCCGAGGTCGTCTCAGCCCCGGCGAGCCCCTGGCAGAATCCGTACGTGGAACGGCTGATCGGTACAATTCGCCGAGAGTGCTTGGATCACATGATCGTGCTCAACGCGCGGCCATCTGCGACACGTCCTCACGATCTACAGCCGGTACTATCATCGAAGCCGGACGCATCTTGGGCTGGAGAAAGACGCTCCAGACAGCCGGCCGATCTCACCACCATCCGGTGGATCGATCATCGCGATTCCCGAAGTCGGCGGACTGCATCACCGCTACGAACGGCGGGCCGCGCAAGCGGGCTAGACTTGCCACGTGCGTGGCGCAGCGGCACCGTCGGAGCACCTATCGCGCAGCTCGTTTCGTCAACCGCGTGGAGTTGCCGTCCAAGGAACGCGACCTGACCGTACGAAGCCGCGCACCGTCGCCTGGTCCCGGCTTGCCTCGCTGCGAAGCGCGGACCTCAGTTTTGGCGAACGACAACCCGACGGATTTTTGCTAGGGACAATTCCGGACAGCAACACTCCCCTTATGGTGCTACGAGAGCTTGGGCACCTCTGGGTGATTCCCGTCGCACATTCAATGCACTAAATTTCTGCCTCCGCTGCGTCATCTCTTCAATGGGTCCGGATGCGCAGCGGCGGCCCGCTGATCGGCGGAAACATTCGCTCGGTCCTGGAGCTTATATGTAAGTGACGGGGCGAGAGCGTGCCTTTTCGTCGAGCAGGAAGCGGCCCTCCATTATGCGGAAGAGGCGAACCTGGAACAAGGAGAACTCGGACCCGCTGACACTGAAATCGCCGAGCTTCAACGAATTCGAGGAAATGGTCAAGCGGGATCCTGGGGCGGTAGGGCCGAGGACGATGGTGAGTGTCATTCTCGAAGCCTAAGATAAGCGAGAGGAAGGGAAGCGGTGGTATGAAACGACGGTGGCCAACATGCCGACCGCGGCCGTCGTAGCGAACAATCTCGCCTTCATCTACGCCGAACAGGGAACGAAATTGGGTGTCGCCTTGCAGCTCGCGAGTAGCGCCACACAGCAGATGGTTACAGTGCGGAGGTCGACGACAGGCTGGCCGTAGTTTCCGACACAGATCTTACCAGCATGGCTATTCGTGCCCTCGAGGACAGCCGAACCAAGAAGCCCGACGATCCGGACGTTCTCTACCGTCTTGGGATGACGTACGCGAAGCGTGGAGACCAGCCAAAGGCCCGCGAGGCGCTCGAACGCGCTCTGACAGTGAATCCAGCGTTCGCCTCAGCGGAAAGCGCCCGTCAGCCGCTCGTTACGGTCTCACAGTGATTGCAGTGGTGTTGCCTCGGATCTCGAATAACTTCGCGACCTTAGGCCTACTGGTCTGCTTCTGTCTATCTCCTGTTACATTGCTGCCGATCTCCGTTTCGGCGCAATCATTGCACTCAATCAGTCGAGAGAACAGCAGCGCGACAGCGCCCGCCGCGTCAGTCAATTTGCCGAAGGACTATGTCATCGGCGTCGAGGACATTCTGAACGTCGTGTTCTGGAGCGATAAAGAATTGTCGGCCGAGGTCGTCGTACGGCCAGACGGCAAGATTTCGCTGCCGATGCTGAACGACGTTCCCGCAGCTGGCATGACGCCAGAGCAATTGGCCGCTGCCGTTCAAAAGGCCGCCACAAAGTTCGTCCGAGATCCCGGCGCCACCGTGATTGTCAAGCAGATACATAGTCGCAAGGTATACGTGGTTGGCGAGGTAGCCAAGCCTGGGGCCATCCAGCTTGGGGATGAAATGAACGTGTTGCAGGCCATCGCGGAAGCCGGCGGGTTTCTGGAGCACGCGAACAAAGGTGCGGTGGTGATCGTGCGCAACGAGAACGGCCAGGAGCATCGCTACAGGTTCAACTACAACGATGTCGTGCGCGGCAGGTACATCGCACAGAACATCCGGCTGCTCCCGGGCGATACCATCCTCATTCGCTAGTGTCCCGATTCCACGCAGTTTCGAAGTATCAGAGTCTCGCAATCGCGGCTGCGTGTGTGGTTCTGATCGTCGCGAGCCCCGCATTCTCTCAGGTCAATCCGATTCCCGCTCCGCCAACAACCGGCGGCCTGTTCGGACCGACCAGATCAGAGGCCGCCGCCCACGACAAATTGAATTTGTTCTTCGACGTAAGCGAAACCTTCGACAGCGCGTTGTCGCCGGAGGCTCGATATCGAGTAGGACGCGCGGATCTTCAATCTGGTGGGTTCTCGACATTGGTGGTCGCCTCCGGTGATTACGCGCGTCTTCGCCCGCGCGTGGATGTGATCGCCGACGCGATGACCGCTGTGAGATATTACGAAGGTGTCGATCAAGTGACGCCGGTTACACACAGCGCAGGATTAGCCGTGACGGCGCGGCTCCCAAAACGAGGAAGCCTCGAAGGCTCTCAGGCGTTCGCGTATTCTCCGTCCTACTGGTATCAGCTCTTCCCAACCGGGCCATCACCAGCTCCAGAACCGATTCCGCCGAATCCTGATTACCGGATCGACGAGGTCGGCTCGTACTCGTACGACACCAAGATGGCACTCGCCTTCGGGTCGCCTCGGCAGTTTCGCATCGCGGCCACTTCCGAGTACCAGCACACCGATTTTCAGCAGGCCACGATCACGCGTCCTACCCTTACGCTTTTCCAGAGCGGGGCAAAGGTCTCCCGGTTGGTGACTCGCAATGTCGGGCTCTCAGTCGGGTATCAATACCGCGCAGGGGAGATTGGGTCCGGGAGTCCAACGAAAGAGCACCGTTTGACGATAGGCGCTGAATATTCCCGGGCTCTTTCCACGCAGCGGCGCGCGAGGTTCCGCGTCAATCTGACCCCAACGACGATCGAAGGTCCTGCATCGTTTTTAATGGTCGGCATAGACGCTGTCGCGAGTGCGTCAGACAAACGCTTCTTCAAGCTGCAGGGTGATGGGAGCGTCGATTACGAGTTTCGGCCAAAGTGGCGCGCGAAGGGCAATTACAGTCGAGGACTAGAATATCTGGCGATTCTTCGCCAGCCGGTGTTTGCCGATGGCGTCCGAGCGGAACTCACTGGCCTCATCACCAGGCAGATTGATCTATTGGCTTCGGCGGGATATGCGACCGGCTCATCAGCCCTGTATTCGACGGCCACCGATTTGAAGACGCGCACGAGCGTTATCAGAATCAGGTACGCATTGCGGCACTCCTATGCCATCTACTCCGAATATCTGTATTACTACTACGATCTGAGCGGACAGGCCCTCCTCGCACCAGGCCTGCCGAAAACGTACGAGCAGCATGCGATTCGCGCTGGTGTGATGTTATTCGTTCGTGGAATGACCAGCTGATGGAAGAGGACGATATCATGGCCAGAATATATACATTCGACGAGGTGCTGAGACTTATCGCCAGACGTCGCTGGTTCATCCTCCTCCCGTTCGCGTTTGGTCTGGCGGCAGCCCCACTTCTCGCCAGATATGCTCCGGAACGGTATCGTTCAGAGGCGCTGATCGTGGTGGTTCCGCAGCGGGTGCCTGACAATTACGTGAAGCCGACGGTCAGTGAGACCATTGAGGAAAGGCTATCCGCGATCACTGATCACGTTCTCAGCCGCTCCAGGCTGGAACGGATCATAATGGAAATGAATTTATACAAGGCTGAGCGCGCGCGTGACGTCATGGAAGACGTAGTGTTGAAAATGCGACAGGATATCAGCACCACGCCGGGCGGCAAGGAAATTGACTCGTTTCGAGTGAGCTACGTTAGTATCAATGCGCAAACGACACAAAAAGTGACCGAACGACTGGCGTCGCTGTACATCGAGCAGAACTTGAAAGACCGGGAGAATCAGGCGGACAGTACCAGTCGGTTCCTGGCGACCCAACTCGATGAAGCGAAGCGGCGCCTGATCGAACAGGAAAAGAAGCTCGAAGATTACCGTAGAAGCCATGCCGGCCAACTGCCATCGCAATTGCAGAGTAACCTGCAGTCTATTCAAAGTGCCAACCTGCAGTTGCAGTCTCTCAACGAGTCGACTAAGCGCGCTCAGGAGCGCCGTCTGCTAGTCGAGCGGCAAATCGCCGATATACAGTCGGTCCCTTTACCGGTCATCCCGCTTTCGCCGACGACATCAGAGGCTCCTCCGCGAGCCACCGCGGCGGAGCAACTGGATGTGGCCCGAGCACGCCTCGCATCCTTGCTTCAGCGGTACACTCTCGATCATCCCGACGTGGTCAGCCTCCAGCGAACGATCGGCGAATTGGTCACCCAACTGGAGAGTGAAACCCCGACGAGCGCCACCGTCGCGCCCGAAAAGCCGTTGACGGTAGCAGAAGCGGCGCAACGGAAACAGCTTCTCGATCTGCAGGCAGAGCTGGCCGTGATCGACCATCAACTGAATGCCAACCACAAAGAGGAGGCAGACCTCAAGCAGGCGATTGCAGCCTATCAGGCGAAAGTGGACGTTGTGCCGAGGCGGGAGTCGGAACTCGTCGAGTTGACTCGAGACTACAGCACGTTACAAGCCGCGTATGCGACTCTCCTGACGAAACGCGAAGAAGCCAACCTGGAACGGCGACAGATTGGCGAACAGTTCAAGCTGCTTCACACCGCCTCGCTTCCCGAGCGGCCGTACAATCAGCTTCAGCGTCGGGGCATCGTCGCTTCCGGCGCTGCAATCGGACTGCTGCTGGGATTGCTCATCGTCTGGGTGAAGGAAGTTCGTGATTCGAGTTTCAGGCGCGAGGAGGAGGTGCACAAGGCGTTGTCGGTGCCGGTCCTCGCCTTGATTCCGATCATGAGCTCAACCCCCGAACATCGAGCGACAAAGCGCCGCCGCCGGGCCATCGATCTCGCCGGCACTGCCGTCCTGGTGGCTTCCTGCCTGGTATTGGTGATCTGGCGTCTGTACTGGTAACAATTCTGTCGATGTACCAGAATTTTTACGGTTTATCCGAGCTCCCCTTTGAGCTCACGGCCAATCCGAAGTACCTGTTTCTCACAGGCAGACAGCGCGAAGCGCTGAGCATCCTGCAGTACGGGCTTCTCGCTGAAAAATCGCTGACCGTGCTTATTGGCGAGGCCGGAACCGGCAAGACGACACTGATTAGAGCGGCGCTCGAATCCGAGCGATGTCGCCACGTCCGATGCTTGTATCTCAACAACCCCGCCCTTCGTAGAGACGACTTCATCCGCTTGCTCGCTCTCAGGTTCGAGCTTGGCCCGAAGGTGGGTCGGTCGAAGGCCCTGCTTCTCGAGCGTCTCGAACTTCTGCTGCGCGAACGGCGGGCGGCCGGCGTGATCACGGCTCTCGTCATTGACGAGGCCCAGAGCCTTAGTGCCGAGATGCTCGAGGAGATACGTCTTCTCGCGAACATGGAGACGCCGTCCGCAAAGCTCCTTCCTGTCGTTCTAGCCGGACAGCTCGAACTCGCTGCGCGGCTGGAAGATCCGACTCTTCGGCAGCTGAAGCAGAGAGTGACGCTGCGGTGCGAACTCGAACCCTTCGGGATCGATGACACGGCGTCGTATATCGCGAGCCGGTTTTCCGCGGCTGGCGGCGTGGCCTCGCGCGTCTTTACCCGTGAAGCCGTCCTGCGCATCCATGAGGACTCTCGCGGGATTCCTCGGACGATCAACGTGATTTGTGACAACGCCCTCGTCACCGGAGTGGCGCTCGGACGTCACCGCATCGATCTCGCGATGGTCATGGAAGTCTGCCGGGATCTTTGCCTGAACTCTAACAGTGACGCTGTGTCATCTGCGCTTCACGATAATAATGCGCTCAGCGAGAGCGCGACGGTTTCTCAGCACGCGGTCGACGAGCCGTCCTCCTCCCTCCGAATATCTACCGGCACTGACGCACCGTCGTTGTTCTTCGGCGGGGCGCACAGGATCATCAACGAATGAGCCGAGTCGATCAGGCGCTGAAAATCTGGGAACGCACCGGTGGCGTCGAGGCACGCGAGGCCAGCGCCGCTCACTCAACCACTCCTTCAGTGTTGAATCAGTACCCGCGCGAGGAGCCGAACCCGCATTCCGGCGAGGAACGCGATTCGCCTCGGATCCTCGAAACGGCTCGATCCCCTCGTCCGGCGCTCAGCACGCGCCGAACCGCGACTCGTGCGGCTAAGCGGACTGACGACATCGAGATCCAGGCCCGTCTGGTGACTGGAGGTTCGAGTATCTTGTCGGTCGAACAGTACCGGAGGCTTGCAGCCGTTCTGCACGAGGAACAAGTGCAGAGTCAGCTTAAGAGCGTGATGGTCACGAGCGCGCTGCCGCGTGAGGGAAAGACGCTGACCCTCGTCAACCTCGCGCTGACGTTGAGCGAATCGTACGCGCGTCGCGTTCTGGTGATTGACGCCGACCTTCGCTGCCCTGGTCTGCATGCAATTCTCGATGTTCAAACCGAGCGGGGATTGTGCGAGGCGCTACATGAGCCCCGACACGAGCTGCCCTTTGTCGAGGTATCAAGCCGCCTGAGCGTACTTACTGCGGGAAAGCCCGGTCCCACACCGTTGGCAGTATTGACGTCGAACCGGATGAGAGAGGTCATCGAAACATGCGCCGCTCGCTTTGATTGGGTGCTTATCGATGCCTCACCCGTCGGAATTATTCCAGACGCTCAAGTCCTCGCCCGTCTGGTCGGTGCGGTGATTCTGGTGATTGGTGCTGGCTCGACGCCGGCGGCGGCCGTGGAGCGCGCAATCGCCGAGCTCGGGGGCGCTGATTCGATTATGGGTGCTGTGTTGAATCGGGTCGAAGAGCGGCTGATTCCGGAAGCCGACTTTTATGGCCATTATGGAACTTCACGCGACACGGTGGCACGACATTCGTAGGAGCCGCCGTCGCACACGAAAGATTGCCTCTCAAACGAGGAATTGCGATGGCCTCAACGGTACGTGACCGCCGCGGAGCGGCGCCAGTTTCCGCCGACACGACCAGCATCGCCGAGCCGGCGCCATCGAAATCAGAGTGGCTCAGCGGTATGACCGCCATGTTTCGACCCGATTCGACGCCCCCGCCTCCTGCAGAGTCGAACGCCAATGAATTGCTGGCGTTTCCCTCAGAGGCAACGTTGCGCCAGGAGCACGCCTCGTCTGCCGACGTGCCGAAGTCGAAATCGATCCCGTTTCAGGTGAAGTCAGCGACACGAAAGACCATTCTGGCGGTCGTGATCGTCGCCGGCGTGGCCGCAGGATTTGCGCTGGTGACGCTTCGGCGCATTCCGCTGCCGTCGTTCGCGACGACGGCTCCGCGCACAGGGAATCTGACGATCGCCACACAGCCGCCAGCCGCAGATGTCCTGGTCGACGGTGAACGTCGCGGCACGACGCCGCTGACGCTGGCGCTGGCCGCCGGCGCTCATACGATCACGATTCAGGGCGACGGCGACACGCGCGTCCTGCCTCTCACGATCGCCGCTGGCGCCGACGTGACGCAGCATTTCGAGTTGAAGACGCGAGAAGCGGTGGCGCAGTTCGGGCGCGTGTCGATCGTCACCGAGCCTCCCGGCGCGAGGGTCTCGATCGATGGACGCTCGCATGGTGTGTCGCCGCTCGTCGTCGCCGACCTGACCGCCGAAGAGCACTTGGTGACGGTGACGAATGACGGCGGGACCAGCGAACGCAAGGTCCTGGTGACGCCGGGCAATGCTGCATCGGTCATCTTCGCGCTTGCAGGAAAGACTTCGGGGCCGGTTGGCGGATGGCTGTCGGTGTCGTCGCCGTTCGACGTCGAAGTGGCCGAGAACAACGACGTCATCGGCGCGAGCCGTTCGAGCCGCATCATGCTCGCGGCCGGTCGCCACGACGTGGTGCTCACGAACCGCAGCCTCGGCTATCAGGAGACGCGGAAGCTCGACGTGATCGCCGGCAAGACGACGACTCTTCGCGTCGAGCCGCCACGCGTCACGATCAGCGTGAACGCGCGGCCATGGGCGGAAGTCCTGATGGACGGCACGAACGTCGGCCAGACACCGCTGGCGAACCTGCTCGTGACGGTCGGCTCGCATGAGCTCGTCTTCCGAAACCCGCAGCTCGGCGAACGAAGACAGACCGTGCTCGTCACGGTGACCGGGCCCAACCGAGTCGCGGCGGATCTCACGAAATGACCGGTGGCGGTCGAGGAGGTCAGATGAAATCGCTGCTGATGGTCTCGCTCGCGCTGGTGATCGGCGCCGCCTCGCTCGGCGCTCAGGACACGCTGAGCGCCGCCAGGGACCTGTATGCGTCGGCCGCGTACGAAGATGCGCTCGCGACACTCGGGCGGCTCGATGGCGCCACCTCGGCGGACGTCTCGCGGCAGATCGACGAATACCGCGCCTTCTGCCTCTTCGCCCTCGGGCGGACGAACGAAGCCGAATCGGTCGCCGAAGCACTGGTCCGCCGGCAGCCGCTCGCGACACTCGATACCGCTGATACGTCGCCGCGGCTCGAGCGGATGTTCAGCGATGTTCGCAAGCGGCTGCTGCCCTCCCTCATCCGCGAGCAGTTCCGCACCGCCCGGTCGGAGATCGATCGGAAGAACTTCAGCACCGCTGAACCACCGCTGACCGAGGCGCGCCTCATGATCGCCGAAGCCCAGC
Organism: Vicinamibacterales bacterium; assembly: GCA_035259385.1. Classification (GTDB taxonomy): domain Bacteria; phylum Acidobacteriota; class Vicinamibacteria; order Vicinamibacterales; family CAVVIG01; genus QHWK01. Next base: position 9,078 of record DATFWL010000344.1, read on the forward strand.
GCCTCGGCGTGAAAGACGACGGACTTGGCGATTTGAGCGTGCTGGTGGAGGGTTTTCTCCAGCTGATTCGATCGTCCGCCGAACAGCGCCTCGCGCCGAAGGTCGAGGCCGTGGCGACCGCTGCGGTGACGACGACCCCGGCGCCACGGCCAGTCGCCGCGCCGCCGCCCGCAGCGCCCGCACACCCCGCGTCAGCGGCCGCGTCCGCCGCGGCGGTCTACACGATCGCTGACGAAGGCGTGGCGCCGCCGATCACGATCGATCAGCGCGTGCCGGCGATGGACCCGCAGCTGCAGACAATCATGCGGTCGACGAAGAAAAGAGGCATGTTCGACATCGTCATCGACGAATCCGGGCGTGTCGTCGAAACCACGGTGCGACGGTCGCTGAACGCCAGCTTCGATTCGCTGGTCGTCCGCACCGCGGCCCGCTGGCGTTACCAGCCGGCGCGGAAGGACGGCGTACCGGTGAAGTTCGTCAAGACAATTGTTCTGGTTCCCTGACGGGGCGAGCATCTCATGTACGCGCGTTACCACGGTTTCCGTGAAGGTCCGTTCGAGCTGACGGCGAACCCGAAGTACCTGTTCTTCACGGCGCAGCATCGTGAGGCGCTGTGTCACGTCGAATACGGACTGTCGGCCGCCAAGCCGGTGACGCTGCTGATCGGTGAGGCCGGCACCGGCAAGTCGACGCTGCTGCGCGCCGCGCTCGCCTCCGACAAGTGCCGGCACGTGAAGGTCGCGCTGATAGACGATTTCGTATTGGTCGTCAGTCAAGAGGCGACCACAGACTCCACGCCGCTGTAGAGAGTTCGCGAGCTTTCATACGCCACAATCTCATGCGTCGGCGATAGCCTTGCTGAGCATAGGCTCATCGCCGGGCTGGGTAGTCAATCGCGGCGCGTCCAGCATAGGCAGCCGATGTCGTTCGAACCGACGCCGGCGTATTCCGGGTTTCAGGCCGGACAAGCGGGCCGTGCTTACAACGAAGCCGCATTCCGGCATTTCCTCGCGATCGATCAGTGGCAGGCCGCACGCTCGAGGCGCTCGGTCCTGTTGGTGCTGGTCAGTTTGCGCAGGACGATTGGCGGAAGTGCGAAGCTGACCGATGACGCGGCGGCGGCGATCTTCAAAGGACTGGGCGATTGCGTCCGCGAGATTGATTTCGTGGGTTGGTTCCGGGAAGGTTACGTCGCCGCCGCAGTCCTGGTCCAGGCGAACAAACCCTCCGGCGATCCATCGCATCTGCTTGCAGGACGTATATTGCCGGCCATTAGAAGGCAGCTTTCTGCTGAACAGGCCAGACGCCTGCGCGTCCGCATCGTCCGGTTGGCCGGCGGAAAACGAAATTGAAAGTCGCCGCAGGGTCTTCGCGAGCCGCGATTCGCTGGTCCAGCACACCGAGTCACATCAACGAAGAGTCATCTCGATCAGCGGCTCTCTCGACCGACAGCTCTGCAGGTAGGAACCGTGCACCCGCGGCCGGATCGTGGGGGATCTGAAGCGATGCCCTTGGCGACTGAGTTCACCAAAGATCGCTCCATCGATCGGACATAAATCGGCCGCGATATACCTGATCAGAAATCAGCCGCGTCATTCGGACTGAAATTGGGAAACAGGCGATGCGAGCGATTCAAACGGTCGATCACAGAAAGGCCTCCGGCGCCTTACTCGTGGCCTATTCTCGGAGAGTTGGCCTCACGTTTGGTTTGAACCGATGAGCGCTCCAGCAGTCAACGCGGTCGCAAGACCGCCAAGACTGGCAGGCAACCGTCAGCGGGTGAGCCCGTGTCTGAGTGTGGCAATCGCGCAGGACCTTTTCAGGAACGCGCTCGCCCGTGAACGCAACCGTGCCGATCGGTTTGGGGAGCCCTTCGTCCTGGTTCTGATCTCGCTCAATAGCCGCATCGCGCAGCATTCGGACTGGGGCCACATCTTCGAGGCCCTGGCGGCGGCGAAGCTGGACGCCGACTTGATCGGATGGTTCGAGCAGGGCTCGGTCCTCGGTGTCATTCGCTCCCTCGCTGGTTCGGATTTGAGAGAGATCGCAAACACGCTCGTCGAAGCCGTTCGACGGGAGCTGGTGCGATGTCTGACGTCAGACAACGTGGAGTGCTGCTCTATTCGCCTCGAGGTCTATTCCCCACACAGTGATTGGATCCCGCCGGTGCTGGTTGACGTCGGCAATCGGCGCCGAAAGCCGCGAGAAGTTGTCCGGGACACAGCGAAGCGGGCGCTGGATATCGCCGGAAGCACAGCGTTCCTGATCGCATTTTCGCCGTTGTTCCTGTTCGTTTCAGCTCTTGTGAAATTCACCTCCAACGGTCCCGTGCTTTACCGGCAGCAACGCATGGGAAAAGGGGGCCGACCGTTCATGATGCTCAAGTTTCGGACGATGCACGTGAATGCCGACCACCGGATTCATCAGCGGTACGTCGAGACATTCATCCAATCCGGCGGGGCGTCAACATCCGGCAAGAGCACGGTCTTCAAGATCGTGGACGATCCGCGTGTGACCCCGGTTGGCCACTTCCTGCGGAGAGCCAGCCTCGACGAGTTTCCCCAGTTCTGGAATGTGCTGCGTGGGGAGATGTCGCTCGTTGGTCCAAGGCCGCCGCTTTCATACGAGGTGGCGCACTATAAACAGTGGCATCGCCGCAGAGTCCTGGAGGCCAAACCTGGAATAACCGGCCTGTGGCAAGTTACCGGCCGCAGCCGCACGACGTTCGATGAAATGGTGCGGCTCGATCTGCGTTACGCCCGAACTTATTCGGTGTGGACCGATCTGAAGATTCTTCTGGCGACCCCCCGCGCCGTGATTTTAGGCAAAGGCGCCTACTAGCTCCATATCGCCATACTTCGATTTCGACAGCGCCACGCGTGAGCCACTCTTCAACTAATTACGTCTGCATCGCGCCGGACGTCAAGCTGGGGAAAGACGTCAAGCTGGCGGTATTCATCAACCTCTACGGCTGCGAGGTGGGTGATGAGACCAAGATTGGGGCCTTCGTCGAGATTCAGAAGAACGCTAGCGTTGGACGGCGATGCAAGATTTCGAGCCACTCGTTCATCTGCGAGGGTGTGACGATTGAGGATCAGGTGTTTATCGGCCACGGCGTCGTGTTCATCAACGATTCGTATCCGCGAGCCACGACCGCAACCGGCGAGCTGCAGACCGCCGCGGACTGGCGGGTGGAAAGAACGGTGGTGAAGAAGGGTGCATCGATCGGATCCGGCGCGACGATCCTTTCGAACGTCACCATCGGAGAAGACGCCATCGTCGGTGCCGGGAGCGTTGTGACCCACGACGTTGCCCCGTGCACAGTCGTGGCAGGCAACCCGGCAAGAGTCCTTCGTACACTCCCCGATCAGAGGAACTCTTATGAGTAGCCGTTTCTCCGCCGCCGATTCCTCGGCTCCGGCCTTGTCCCATTTGGAGTCGAAAGTCCCTGGCAACGCAGAGGCAGTTCGCGTCGGCGTCATCGGGTACGGCTACTGGGGCCCGAATATCGTCAGAAACTTCAGCGCCCTCGACCTGTGCGAGATCGTATCGGTCTGCGACAGGAACGTCAAAGCGTTGAAGCGGGCACATAAAACCTATCCGACGGTCCATCTGACGACAGACTTCAACGAGGTCATGGCATCGCCCGACATCGACGCGGTAGCGATTGTCACACCCGTCTGGACGCACTTCGAGCTTTCGAAAAAGGCGCTGGAAAACGGCAAGCATGTCTTCGTCGAAAAGCCGTTAACGTCCACGTCGGCGCAGGCGATTCAGCTCATGGAGCTCGCGGATCAGAAAAACCGGCGCATCATGGTGGACCACACGTTCGTGTTCAGCGGCGCAGTCCGCAAGATTCGCGAGCTGGTCGACAACGGCACTCTGGGTGATCTCTATTACTTCGACTCCACGAGGGTGAACCTCGGACTGTTTCAACACGACGTCAGTGTCGTGTGGGATCTCGCGCCACACGATCTCTCGATCATGGACTACCTGATCCGCGAGCAGCCGGAAGCGGTCGTCGCCACCGGAGGTAATCACTTCAACGAATTGGCGGACATGGCGTTCATCACCATCTATTTTCCGCGGAATGTCACTGCCCACATTAACGTCAACTGGCTGTCGCCGGTCAAGGTCCGCACGACCCTCATTGGTGGTCGCGACAAGATGCTCGTGTGGAACGATCTCGAACCTGACGAAAAGATCAAAGTCTACGACAAAGGCGTTGAGATTGCTCGAGGCCAGAGCGTCTACGATCTGCTGGTGAGCTACCGATCCGGCGACGTATGGGGGCCCAAGGTTGACGCAACCGAGGCCTTGAAACTCGAGCTCGAATACTTTGTGGACTGTATTCTCAAGGGGGTCAACCCGACGAACGACGGTAACGCGGGCCTGCGCGTCGTCCGCCTGTTGGAGGCGGCTGAGCGGTCCCTGAAGGATCGGGGCCGAATCGTCCTGCTCTAGTCCTCAATCCCCCGTAATGAGCGCATTTCTCCACTACTATCGCTGCCTGTCGATGTTGGTTTGAATTAAGCGAAACGCGGGCGGAGCTCTCTGTCGAGGACGGTTATTTCAAATTTGGCGACGCTATCGGGTTCGGCCGCTTCGTGTGTGGTCAGACGGCGTCCCAGGCCACGGATCCGCCGCCGGCATCTCCCGAGGCGTGACCTTCGCAAACGGACGGCCTTGTCTTCCATTCGATCTCTGTGAGGTGGCAGGGAGGCGCGTCTCTTCATGATGTCGAATGAACCTGTTCCATTCCTCGATCTGGTAACGCCCCATCGCGAACTGGAGGCGGAGCTGGTAGAGGCGTTCCGTCAGGCACTCCGCGTGGCCGCGTTCATCGGCGGGCCAGAGGTAGAAGCCTTCGAGCGCGAGTTCGCGACCTATTGCGGCACGAGGTATTGTGTTGGCGTCGCCAACGGGACCGATGCCGTGCGATTTGCCCTGATGGCCTCGGGGGTAGGTCGCGGTGACGCCGTGGTGACGGTCTCTCACACCTTTATCGCCACGGTCGAGGCCATTGGTCAGGCCGGGGCACATGCTGAGTTCGTCGATATCGACGAGCGGACTTACTGCATGAGCCCGGATGCTCTTGCGGATTACTTGAACGGCTGCGTAAAAGATCCCGCAAGCGGCCGACCGTTAGGGAAACGAACCCGCAGACCCATAAAGGCCGTCATACCTGTGCATCTATATGGCCAGGTTGCCGACATGGACCCAATTCTCGCGATCGCGAGTCGTTACGACCTCCGGGTCATCGAGGACGCGTGCCAGGCGCACGGAGCGGAGTATCAGTTGGAGAACGGCTTGTGGCGAAGAGCTGGCACGTTCGGCCAGGCCGCCGCGTTCAGCTTCTATCCAGGAAAGAACCTGGGTGCATGCGGCGAGGGAGGAGCGGTCACGACGGACGACGCCAACGTGGCAAAAGCGGTCAGGATGCTGCGAGAGCACGGGCAAACACGAAAGTATTATCACGAGTTAGAAGGTTACAACGGGCGCCTGGATGCCATACAAGCCGCCTTTCTGCGTGTGAAACTGCAGCACCTGGACGATTGGAACGCACAGCGGCGGGCCGCGGCCGAACGGTATCACGAGCTTTTGTCGGCTATGACGGATGTGGTGCCGCCCTTCGAGCCGGAGCGCAGCAGGGCCGTCTATCACCTCTATGTCATCAAGAACAAGGATCGAGACGCACTGGCGCAGCTTCTCAACGCCAACGGTATCTCGACGGGCCTGCACTATCCCCTGCCAGTCCACCTTCAGAACTGTTACCGCGAGTGGGGTTATGGTCTGGGCAGCTTGCCGGTGACCGAGCGTGCGGCGCAAACGATTCTTTCCCTTCCGATGTTTCCCGGGCTCACTCCTGCCGCGCAATTGCGCGTTGTGTCAATTCTCGCCGGCGTCCTTACGACGACATTACCTTTGGCGTAGAGGCTCGAGTGCGAGCCGTCTGGTGCCAATGCGGATGATCGAACCAGCGGCCATGTCGACCACATGACGACAGCAAACAGATGAGACTCAATATTTACGGGCTTGGGTACGTCGGATCGGTGTCCGCGGCCTGTCTTGCCGCTGATGGCCACGCGGTTCTGGGCATTGACGTAGATTGCCGGAAAGTAGACAGCATCAACCGCGGCGAGAGCGCTGTGATTGAACCAGGGCTCGCTGAATTAATCCGCTGCGGCGTGGCAGCGGGCAGACTGCGGGCCACAACCGCTGCCGCAGAAGATGCTGACATATCGATGATCTGCGTGGGTACGCCGAGCAACGAGAACGGGAGTCTCTGCCTCGACTATGTGCGCCGGGCGGCAGCACAGATTGGCGTATCCCTTCGGAGTGTCGAAGCATATCACGTCGTCTGCGTGCGCAGCACCATCCTTCCGGGTACGGTGCAAGGCGTCGTGATCCCGCTGCTCGAGCAGCAATCGGGTAAAAGGGCGGGCGAGCAGTTCGGCGTCTGCATGAATCCTGAATTCCTGAGGGAGGGGTCTTCGATTGCGGATTTTCACACTCCTCCCATGACCATCATCGGCGAGCTCGATGCCCGGAGCGGCGATCGTGTCGCGGCTCTTTATGCGGGCATTTCCGGTCCGATCATTCGAACGAAGCTGGCGGTTGCCGAGATGGTGAAGTACGCGGGTAACGCGTATCACGGCCTCAAGGTGACGTTCGCGAACGAGGTTGGGAACATCTGCAAGCGCCTCGGTCTGGACGCCCGCGAGGTGATGGAGATCTTCTGCCGCGACCAGAAGTTGAACATATCCGCTGCCTATCTGCAGCCTGGCTTTGCGTTTGGCGGATCGTGCCTACCGAAAGATCTGCGCGCTCTTCTCCATCGAGCCCGCGAACTCGATCTCGAGCCGGCGGTCCTTCGATCGGTCCTCGTCAGCAACACGAACCAGATTGAGGAGGCGTATCGGCTCATCAAGCGGACGGGCATGAGAAAAATTGCAATGCTCGGACTGAGCTTCAAGCCTGGGACCGACGACCTGCGCGAGAGTCCAATCGCCGCGCTGGTGGAAATACTGGTGGGCAAAGGACATGAAGTGGCGATTTACGACCGGGAGGTCCTTCTTGCCCGCATCCACGGCTCGAACCGTGTCTTCATCGAGCAGACGATTCCACACATCTCGCGCCTCATGAAGACCTCTGTCGACAGTGCGCTCGAAGACGCGGAAGTCATCGTGATTGCGAAGCGGTCGCCTGAGTACTCAGAACCGCTGCGCAGGTTCTCGAACGAGCACCGCGTCATTGATCTCGCCAGCCTGTTTGCTGGCCCCATACAGGAAGGAGGGGGCCAATATGAAGGCATCTGCTGGTAGGGTCCTGATGCTGGTTGAGAACAACTTTCCCGCCGATACACGTGTGCGCAACGAAGCCTCCACGCTCGTGGCGAATGGGTATCGCGTGACAGTGGTCGCGCTTCGCGCCCCGGGTGAGCGGCCCCACGAAGTCGTCGATGGCGTCATCGTCTACCGCATTCCTCGTTTGACAGTATTCGGCAAGCTGCCAGCGGCGAAGCCGACGGGCTTCGGAAAGCTCCTTCACAAGCTGCGGGTCTTTGTTGGTTACACCACGGAATATTCCTACTTTACCTCGGCTTGTCTGGCAGTCAGCCTTTACGTTCTTGTCACAGACGGATTCGACGTCATTCATGCCCATAATCCTCCCGACACGTTGGTTGTCGTGGCCGCTGTTCACAAACTGCTCGGCAGAAAATCTGTCTTCGATCACCACGATCTGTCACCGGAGCTTTATCTCTCTCGCTATCGGACCAATGTCGAAGGGCTTGTCACCCGCGGGCTTCGACTGCTCGAAAAACTGTCGGTCAGGTGTGCCGATGTGGTGATCGCGACGAACGAAAGCTACCGGAACATCGACATCGAGCGGAACGGCGCCGCGGCGGAACGGGTGTTCATCGTGCGGAACGGCCCCGATTCGACGCGCGTCCGGTTGAGCACACCAGACGAGCGGTTGCGGAGCATGAACAAGAAGATCCTCGTCTATGTGGGAGCCATGAATCCGCAAGACGGTGTCGAGCATCTCCTCGTGGCGCTCACTCATCTCCTGCACGATCTGAAGCGAACGGACTTTTACTGCGTCCTCATCGGAAGCGGCGACTCAGTGCCGGCGCTGCGGGCCCAGGCTGCTGCGCTCGGCGTCGACGATCATGTCCTGTTCACGGGATTCATTCCTGACGCGGATTTGCTCCGGTATCTATCAACTGCCGACATCTGCCTCGATCCCAACCCGTCCAGTCCTCTGAACGATGTATCGACCTGGATCAAGGTGATGGAGTATATGGCTCTCAGCAAGCCGATCGTATCGTTCGACCTCAAAGAGACGAGGGTATCAGCCCGCGATGCGGCCGTATACGTGACTCCAAACAACGAGGCAGAGTTCGCGGCCGCAATCGCGACACTCATGGACGATCCAGCGCGCCGCGCAGAAATGGGCCGGTGCGGCCGCCTGAGAGTCGCGACCGAATTGGGCTGGCATGTGACCTCACAGAACCTCGTGCGAGCTTATGAGGTGTTGTTCGAGCGCATCGGTCTCCGCGAGGCTGGGAGCACGGCGGTCAGCTGAACGTCACGACACAGGGCATGTGACGATGCGCTCGTGGATTCGCGGAGTATCCCTCAAGGAAGGCATCTGTCTGTTGCTGCGGCTGACCGGCGTTCCACTGCTGATTCGAGAGGTCGTACAACGGAGACGCGTGACCATTGTGATGTACCACCGCCTCGACCCCGAGGTCGCAGACCGTCATTTCAGTGCGTTGCGGCGCCATTACACACCAATCAGCCTCCAGGCGTATCTCGCAGCACGGCGAGGCGACCCCCTCCGCCGCCTTCCGCCAAAGGCGGTCATCGTCACGATCGATGACGGTCATCGAAGCGTCCACCGGCTGAAAAGCGTAACAGCAAAGCACAGGATGCCGGTCACCGTGTTCTTGTGCAGCGGGCTGGTTGGAACGAACCGGTGGTTCTGGTTTTCGGCCCCTGGTCTCTCGGCAGCGGAGCGCGAGCATCTCAAGACCGTCCCCGATGAGAGGCGGGTTGCGGCGTTGCAGGCGTTGGGCTTCGATCAGTCTCACGAGTTCAGTGATAGAGAGACTCTGAGTGCAGACGAGATCGGCGATCTCAGGAATCTGATCGACTTCCAAGGACACAGCGCCTCTCACCCGATTCTGTCTGCGTGCTCGGACACGAAGGCGATGGAAGAGCTCGACAATTCGAAACGGCAACTCGAGCAGCAGTTCGGCCTTCGTGTCAACGCGCTCGCGTATCCGAACGGCAGTTATACAACCCGAGAGATCCAGATCGCCCGTCAGACGGGGTACGAGTGTGCCTTGACAACGACAGCCGGATTCAATGATCGACGCACGCCACCGTACGAGTTGAGGCGAATGACCGTGAGAGACGACTGCGGCGTCAGCGAGTTGCTCGTCAGGGCGTGCGGGCTGTGGGCGTTCCTTCGACTGACACGTAGCTTTGCAGGGGACTGACCGTCAAGGCGACATTCACTTCACGTTCGATCTCGGCGTAGTCACAAGGCTCCACATCCTCACCATCCTCAACCGCTGGATATAGGTTCTCATGTCGAAACTTCTCGTCACAGGGTCCTCCGGCCTGATCGGCTCGGAAGTTGTGGACTATTTCTGCAAGTTGAAATGGGAGGTCCATGGCATCGACAACAACATGCGTGCTGACTTCTTCGGTCCGAGTGGCGACACTCGCCGGAATCAACGCCGGCTGCAGAACGCCCATGAGAGCTTTCATCATCATGAGCTCGATATCCGTGATCGGCGGGGCGTGGATGCGCTGATAGACGCCATCAGGCCATGCCTTATCGTTCACACGGCAGCACAACCGAGCCACGACTTGGCGGCCACACGCCCCTTCGACGATTTCGACGTAAATGCCGTCGGCACGCTCAATCTGCTGGAAGCCACACGGCGTCATATTGCCAAGGCGACCTTCGTGTACATGAGTACGAACAAGGTATATGGTGATCGGCCGAACACTATTGCGCTCAGAGAATTGGCGACGCGCTGGGACTACGACGATCCACACTTCGTCGATGGCATCCCCGAGAGTTACGCGATTGATCAGAGCAAACACAGTCTGTTTGGAGCATCAAAGGTTGCGGCCGACATCCTGGTTCAGGAATACGGGCGCTACTTCGGAATCAATTCGTGTTGTCTGCGCGGCGGATGTCTTACCGGGCCGAATCACAGCGGCGTGGAATTGCACGGGTTCCTGAGCTATCTGGTCAAGTGCAATATTGAGGGGCGCCTTTACAAGGTCTATGGTTACAAGGGCAAGCAGGTACGCGACAACATCCATTCACTCGATGTTGCGCGTTTCATCCATGCGTTCTATGAGCAGCCTCGATGTGGCGAGGTCTACAATATCGGCGGTGGGCGTGAGAACAGCATCTCCGTACTGGAGGCCTTCGATGCGGTTGAAGCCGTGTCAGGCAAGCCGATGCTTTGGGAATACGTAGATCAGCATCGGTCAGGCGATCACATTTGCTACATCAGCGACCTGTCGAAAATCCGGTGTCACCATCCCGGTTGGGACATTACCAAGAGTCTCTCAGACATCTTCGCCGAAATATATGGTGCCAGCGTCTGTCACGCTTGATGGCCAGGGCCAATCTCGTCGTAGGGACAAGCTGACCATAGTGACGACTGGTCGCCAGTGGCGGACGACGCGACACTGTCGGGCGGTCGACGAGCCCGCAGGAACCGGACAGGAATGTCAACGCCGTCAGGAACGGTAGGGAACTTGTGCCAGTAACGCACGCCACGGCATTGCCTTCTATACAGACGGTCGGTGTTCAGGAGAGAAATCTCGAGGCTATCGCGTCGCGTGAGCGCATGACCGAGAAGTACTGGTCGGTGCGAGACCCGATCAGTGCGGAGCGGCTGCTCTGGCGCGCTCAGGCCGTGCGTCACACGTTTCACCTCCTGCCAGGTGAAACGATATTGGAGCTGGCCTGTGGTTCTGGCAGACTGACGCGATCTTTACGCAAGGTCACCCGCGGCGAGTGTCCGATTACCGCAGCGACTTTCGGCTTCGGCGCGGACGACGGTGTCAAGGAGCTCAAGCGAGATGTGGAGGTGGTGGCACTCGACAGCTTCCCCGGTGATTTGCGCGGCCGAACGTTCGACTACATTGTCGCCAACAACCTCCTCGACCTGCACAATACGGCCTGGCTCCTGAAAGAGGTGCAACGCCTGTTACGGCCTGGAGGTCGACTTCTTTTCTTCGAAACCAACCCGTGGAATCCAATGTTTCAATTGAGGCGCATCGCGGCTAAATGTGTGCCGTTTGCTTTCCACGAACGGGCATTACCGAGCCAAGTCCATCTCTATGAACTGATGTCCGAGCTGGGTTTCGTCCGGATTGCCACGACGTGTTATGACTTTCTGTATCCGCCGATACCTGGCTGGTGCATGCGGGTGGCGCGGAACCTGAGCCTGGTCCTCGAAAATACACCAGGCGTGCGCAACATGGCCGGCACGATCCTGGTTCATGCGCAACGGCCGCCGTGTGACGTTCCGCGGCCTGACGTCCGGATGGTCGAACACACGAGCTTGAACGACGCGATATCGGTGGTTGTTCCATGTCACAACGAAGAGATGAATGCCGGTTCTCTGGTCGCGGGCCTTCTTCAGCATTACGACGAATACATCCATCAGATCGTATTGGTGGACGACAACAGCACGGATGGAACCAGACAAGTTCTGGAGGCGCTTGCCGCCACGGATGGCCGCATCCGTCCTGTCATCCGCACGCCGCCTGGAGGGGTGGGGCTCGCGCTACGAGACGGAATGCGGGCGGCGACAGGGAAGTACATCCTGATCATGGACTGTGACTTTCTCCAGATCCTTCCTGAACTCCGTCAGATGTTCGATTCGGCCGCCGAAGGATTCGACGTCGTGCTGGGCAGCCGTTTTTCACGCGCGAGCGTGCTGATCAACTACCCCATTCAGAAGATTCTGTTCAATAGAACATTTCATCTGTTGGCGAGCCTGCTGTTTCGGCGGCGTCTGCGCGACTTGACCAATAACCTGAAACTGCTGAAACGAGAAGTCGCGGACAACCTGAACCTCGAGTCGTTCTTGTTTGCCGCCAATGCCGAGACAGGCCTCAAGCCGCTGCTCATGGGGTATTCAATGGACCCGGTGCCCATATCGTGGATCAATCGCACGTCCGACATGGGACAGTCCAGTTTCTCGCTGTTGACGAACGGATGGGGCTACACAAAGGTTCTGGCGTCTCTGGCCTGGTCGACACGATGTGGGCGGCGGCCCCTCGCGAGACCATCGGAAGCCTCCAAATCGCTGGGTGACAGGCGCAATGAGTAGCATGACATCGGCTCTGTCACAAGGTCGGTTCGGAAGCCGCCGGGCGAGCACGGTACGGCAATAGAGCGACGTGTGGCGTATCTCCACTCGCAGCGGGATTCGGTTACGTCATCCTATACGAACGCATGCTGGGAAATCCCATGAGCGGCGGTGCAATGGTTCTCTTCAAGGTAGCCCAGTCGGTGGCACTGCGTCAGTGGCACGGTCTCAAGAACAATTTCTCGAGGCTCAACGAGCAAGACGCGAAATACGTTCGATTTCATTCGCAGTTTGGTGAGGACCGATACATCTACCACAACATTGACCTGCCGGCCAACGGCACATTCGTCGATGTCGGCGCGGGACATCCGATTCACCTGTCAAATACGTACTTCTTTGAGAAGAACGGTTGGACTGGCGTCTGCATTGATGCCGATCCCAAGCAATACGAATTGCTCAAAGCGGCTCGAGCTAACGTCGAATGGGCGGCTGTCGCCGCCGAGGAAGGTGAGATCGAGCTCTCGCAAGCCTACGACTCAACGTATTCGAGTACCGTCAGGAAGGACGAGTATCAGGGCATCGCGAAGGGTAACTTCAAGCACACAATACGGGTGCCATCGCTCAGGCTCGAGACAATCCTGACAAAACACAAGATTGGAGCCATCGACATTCTCGACATAGATGTCGAAGGCACAGAATTAGATGTGTGGCAGACCTTTGACTACGACAAACATAAACCGAGGGTTGTCGTGATCGAATACTCCACATTTGGCTTGGCCGACAATTCAGCGACGATCAAAGCATTCTTCGCAACATTACCATATGAGTTGGTTCACGTTACTCATACCAACCTCATTTATCTGGGAGTTGCCGTCTAGACGAGATGAAGGAGATACGTCACATTCCTTTCCGAGAAGCGCTTTGAATGAAAGACCGACTACATTCGCGAGACGGATGAGGTGCTCGAGGTGGGCGCTGTAATTTGTGTCACCAAGCTCTCCGTGACAAAGTCACATTACTGTTGCGGATATCGAGGCTCACCCGTGGATGTGGCTGGTCGAACCCGATGATGGCGTTGGCCAGCGAATCAAATATTCGTTGTGTTAGTACGCCTCGATGATCAGGCGGTGGCCCGCTCGTGACGCGCAAGATCGGTATCATCGCGGATTTCAACGCCGAGAATCTGGTCCGCGCGATGATGAGGCAGCTCGGACCCGGCGCGACGATCACCGCGGCTCCGTTCGGACAGGTGATGCAAACACTGTTGCAACCGTCCGCGGAATTCTGGAGTCACTCATACGATCTCCTCGTCCTGTGGACGTTTCCTGGCTCGGTCGTCGCCCCCTTCAACGACGTTCTCGGATTCGCGAAATGGTCCGCGGACGAGCTGGATCGCGATGTAGATGCGTTCGTGGAGCTGGTGCGGGGTCTGGAGGGGCGCACTGGGCATATCTTCTTGCCGTCGTGGGTTGCGCCGGCCATGAGCGGACACCGGCCGTCGATCGAGATGAAGAGGGGTATCGGCGCCGCGGCTGCGCTGCTACGTATGAATCTCCACCTTGTGGAACGCCTTGATGCCAGTCCTGCCGTGGTACTGTTCAACACGGAGCGGTGGCTGCAGCAGGGCGGGCCGGGCGCGTTCAGCGACAAGCTGTGGTACCTGTCGAAAACCCCCTATTCGAAGAGCGTCTTCGACGAGGCAGCCAGAGACCTCGTCGCGACGTGGCGAGGAATCAGTGGCCACCGAAGGAAGGTGGTCATTCTCGATCTCGATCACACCCTGTGGGGCGGAACTGTCGGCGACCTCGGGTGGGAGGCTATTCAGCTCGGAGGACATGATCCCGTTGGGGAAGCGTACCTCCAGTTTCAGAAAGAACTGAAGCGCCTCACGAGGGAAGGCGTCGTTCTGGCCGTCGTCAGCAAGAACGAGGAACGCGCCGCTTTGGAAGCGATTGAGAAGCACCCTGAAATGATTCTCCGGGCGCACGATTTTGCGGCGTGGCGGATCAACTGGAAGGATAAAGCTCGCAACATCGTCGAGGTGATGAACGATTTGAACCTTGGTCCGGACTCCGCGGTGTTTCTCGACGACAGCCAGCACGAACGGAGCCGTATCCGGCAGGCGTTGCCCGACGTGCTGGTGCCTGAATGGCCGTCCGACCCGCTGGACTACGCCAAAGCGCTTCGAGAGCTTCGATGTTTCGAATCCGCGTGGATCACGGACGAGGATCGGACGCGCTCGGCGATGTATGCGTCAGATCGGGAGCGGAAGGCGCTACAGATCGAGTTGCAGTCGATAGAGAAATGGTTGGAAATGCTCGATCTCGAGGTGACTGTCGCGCCGTTGTCGGCACATAACCTCGAACGAGCCTCACAGCTGTTGAACAAGACCAACCAGATGAACCTTACGACCCGCCGGTTGTCGTCGCACGAGTTGGCCACCTGGGGAGCGAACGAGAACCACCAAATCTGGACGTTCGGCGTGAAGGACAAGCTCGGCGATTATGGGTTGTGCGGGATCGCCAGCGTGGCTTTGGGCGGCGCCCGGGCGGAACTTGTCGATTTCGTCCTGAGCTGCAGGGCAATGGGCCGCGGAATCGAAGAGGCCATCATCAGCGTCGTTGCCCAGAAAGTCCGTGCGGCAGGAGGTGACGGATTGACCGCGTCGTACGTCGCGACGAAGAAAAACACGCCATGTGTCCGATGGTTCGAGCAGCAGTCGCCATTCACGCGTCAGAGCGACGGACAAACCTTTCTTCTCGATGTGAATCGCGATGTCCCCCCACCCCGACACATTCGGATCACCCTCTCCTAGATGACGATCGCACGCCGGTTGTCCAACCGATTGCTCCATCTCCTGGCGCGCCAGCTTCCGGGTGCGACCGGCATTCGCGTCAGGCTGCACCGATGGCGAGGTGTCAAAGTGGCATCGAATGTTTTCATCGGCGATGACGTGTATTTGGAGAATGAGTACCCGGAACGCGTCGAGATTCACGAAGGCGCTCAGATCAGCATCAGGGCAATCGTCCTCGCTCATACTCGGGGAGCGGGCTGGGTCGTGATCGAGAAAGACGCGTACATCGGCCCGAACGCAGTGCTCGTCACTTCTGCCGGCAAGACCCTCCGCATTGGAGAAGGCGCGGTGGTTGGCGCGGGCGTCGTCATTACCAAGGATGTACCGCCTCATACGTTTATTCCACCGCAGGCAGCGACTCCGATCGCCACGGTAACCGTGCCGCTCGCCCGGGCCGAACGCGTCGAAGACTTCATCCGTGGGCTCGTCCCTATACGACCACGCTCGCAGGCCGCCACGCGTCCTGCTGCGGCCGACAGTGGCGCAGTGTCTGAGGATCTGCCCTGAATGAAACCTGAACCCGGCCCGATTTTTCTACAACGCTCAGAAACGATGAGTGCCGTCGAGAGAATCAGGGGAGCCGTCTACCGGTCGGTGGACGCTGTCAACGACCTCCTTCCAGTGGGACAGGCCCTCGAGGCCACCGACGATCTCGTGTTGATCGGCAACAACGCGGGTCTCGACTCCATGGGGTTCGTCAACTTCATGGTGGCGCTTGAGGAGGAGCTCGAGCGCGAGCTCGGGCGCGATCTCAACCTGACCGATCTGATCAACATCAAAACCGACGATGCCGGGAACGCGATCGCCACGGTCGCGGATCTGATCAAGGTGCTCTTCGAACGCCTTGAATAGCGCGATGCTCTCGGTCCTCTGCTCGCCCCATCCGGGCGATGAGAGGCGCCTGGAGGCTCTGGCGCAGTTCCTGGGTCTTCCGGTGCGCCCATTGAGCGGACCGCCCAACGAAGAGACGGGCCGGGAAGTCGCGGCACACCTGGCCGCCACATGTGAATCGCTCGAGGCGTTTCAGCGGCAGCCCGCCGGGCGGGCATGGCTGTCGAAACGGCTGGCGGACAAGGGCAGCACACTGTTTCTCACCGGAATTGAGGCGACGACAGATTGCGTGCAGACCATCGCTCATTTGATTCCGGGCATCGTCGAGTCGGTCAGGCCGGTACGGAACCACGAGACGGCGTACGACATTGCGCGTGTTCCATCGAGCGGAATGCCGCAGTTCGCCGGTCTGACTTTCGGATCCGTCGACCGCGAGGCAGATGCTGTTTTCGCCCTCCACCCCGGCGCGGGCGGTGTCACGGAGTTGATCGCGATAGAAGGCCAGCCCTGTTACATCCGGGTTGAGCGCGGCAGTGCAATCCATTTCCTGGTGGCGTGTTCACGCGTCCTCGATATCGATGCGCCGGCCGAGCACGTGCAGTTGATTGAGCGGTTTCTCCGGTTCGTGCCCTTTCTTGCGTACTTGCGCCTGACGTTCGGCACGCGCTGTTGGCACAACGAGGCGCCGGCCGCGTGCTTCATCGTCGACGATCCGCTGCTACGGCGGCGGTACGGGTTTTTGGATTTCGCTGACATCGAGTCGCACATGGCTGGATCGCGGTTCTCGATGAACATCGCGTTCATCCCGTGGAACTGCCGGCGGAGCGATCTTCGAGTTGCCGAGAAGTTCAAACGTACGGACCGCCGCTTCTCGATCAGCATCCACGGCTGTGACCATACCGAAGGCGAATTCGGCGTGACCGATGAGAAGTGGCTGCGCAGTCAATCGCGCCGGGCGCTCTCCCGCATGGACGTGCACCAGGAGTTGACCGGGATCAGGCACAACCGCGTGATGGTCTTTCCGCAAGGTGTCTTTTCCAAGGCCAGCCTGAAGGCGCTCGCTGAGGAAAGGTTCGTTGCGGCCGTGAACAGCACGATATACGCGGTAGACGCCGAACCCAACGAAGTCACTTTCAGGGATCTCATGGAGATGGCGATGGTGCGGTTCGGGGGGACTCCGTTGTTCCTTCGTCAGTATGCCGAGAGGCGAGAAAAGATCGCCCTGGATTTGTTCCTCGGACGTCCGGTGCTGCTTGTGGAGCATCACGGCTTCTTCAAACGAGGATATGGCGATGTCCAGCGTTGCACGGCTTTCATAAACGAGATCGCACCCGACATCACCTGGACCGACCTCGAGGAGCTGTGCAGTTCGGCCTATGTCGTACGTGAGTCGCCTTCGGAAGATTTGTACGTGAGAGCCTTCGGGTCGGTCCTGCGTCTGAAGAACCGTCGCGATCAAAGAAGTCGATTCATGGTCTCGAACGTTGGCGTGCCGACGGATCTCGCGTCGGTCACGTGGAACGGCCGAGCGATTGACTTCGCGGAGCATGTCTCTGGGGTTCGATGTGAAGTCGTGCTGGATTCCGGCGAACAGGGTGTCCTCTGTTTCCATCGGCCCGCGGACGGCGTGCACCGCGAGGCAGTGACACCACCGGCCAGGGATCGTTTCAAGGCCTTCTCCCGAAGGCTCTTGTGTGAAATCAGGGACAACTACCTCGATCGAAGTGCGACGCTGTCGGAATTCGCCAGGCGCGGGAAAAGCTTCTTGGCGCGGATGTGATCGTGAGCCGTCCTGACACGCCGCTGTCCATCCTTTTCGTGACCGCGATGTATCCGCACGCAGAGCGGCCCGGCAACGGTGCGTTCGTCATGCATCAAGTGGAGCACCTGCGTTCGCTCGGGCACCGGGTTCAGGGGTGCACGTCCGGTTACCGATCCAGGTGGAATATTTGGTTGCCGCCGTCGAAGAAAGAGTCGAGGAAGCGCTCGGGTCGCCTATGCGCTTGACGGATGCCGGCCCGGATATCGATGCGCGAGCGTTCGGCACGGTCGGAGCGCTTGCCGACCACATCGCTCGGGAATTCGTCCGTCGTCGCTCATGATGAGACTGAGGAACGCCGCCGTCCTCGAGACCATCTTCCGTACGCAGGGAAACTTTACAAGGGGAGCGTCTCCCTCTCCGAAGCGATGGAATGGCATCGAGGCGGCGCCGTTCAAGGACAATGCGCCTGCTGCGTGTTGTATCTCCGCTGACTTCGAGATGGGCTGGGGGTGGCGATCGCTGGCGCCATCCGCCGCCGAGGCGATGGGAGCAAAGGAGCGGCTCCACGTTCCGCTGATTCTGGGTCTGTTGGAGGAGTACTCGATCCCGATCACCTGGGCAACGGTCGGTCACCTCTTCCTGGAGAGCTGCGTGCGTTCTCACACAGGTCTCGCGCACGCGAGCATGCCCCGGCCGCTCAGTGACGGAAGCTGGAGCGGCGATTGGTATGCGCACGACCCCTGCTCGAGCGTCCGGAGGGCCCCGTCATGGTACGCGCCGGATCTGATCCAGCGGATCGTCGAGTGTAAGACGCCCCAGGAGATCGGGACCCATTCCTTCAGCCACGTGAATTTTTCCGCGGGGTGCTCGAGTCGCGAGGTCGTCGAGCGGGAGCTCGAGACCTGCCTTGAGGTCATGCGGCCCCTCGGCATGCGCCCGAGCACGCTCGTGTTTCCGCGCAATCGCGCGGAATATGCCTACTCGCCGCTCCTGGCGGGCGCCGGGATCATCGCGGTCCGGCACCGAGAACGGGAGCGCGGAATCAGGCTCGCCTACCCGGAGCGGACGCCCCACGGCGTATACAAGATCTACGAGAGCATGAATCTGCGCATCGCCAGGCACTATGACTACCTGCAGAAGGCCAGGATTTTCCTCTGCAAGGCCATCGAGCGCCACGCGGCGTACTCGCTCTGGTTTCACCCGTCCGACCCGGCAGAGTGGTTCGATCCGCAGTTGCGGGACATCCTCCAGTACATCGCCGACGAGCGGCGTGGCGGCCGCCTGTGGGTCGCCACGATACGGGACGTGGCGGCCTACTGCGAGGCCAGGGAGCAATTACACGTGGCGGCGGAGCGGAGCGAACACGCGCTCACGGTTTCCTTGCGAAGCACACTGGACGTGTCGAGGTATGGCGCGCCCGAGGTCACTCTCCTCATTCCGGCGCGCTCGCGACCGCATTCGGCGCACCTGGAGCTCACCACAGGTGAGCGCCAACCCGTCGCTGTGCGCTTCCTTGCAGACGGCGCACCACGGCTGCTCGTGAACGTTCCGTCGACCGCTAGAACGCTTCGGCTCGCATTTTGACGACCCCGATTTGACAACTCTGCCTTTGACCTCCCGCCGATTGCGGATTCTCATCTGCATCGAGTCGCTCGGAATCGGCGGTAAGGAACGACAGGCCGTCGAGCTGGTCAAGGGGCTGGTTCGCAGGCCGGGTATCGAGTGCGCGGTCATTTGCCTCGAGCGCGACGATTTCTACCTTCACGAGCTCGCAACCGCCGTTTCCCTCGAGTTCATCCCACGTCGGCGGCGCTGGGACCCTGCGATCTTTCCCAAGCTGTTCGGATTCATGAAGCGTTATCGGCCCGATGTCGTACACACCAACGGGCTGATGTCATCGTTTTACATGTTGCCGGCCGCACGGGCACTGCGAGTTCCGTTGATCAACGGCTCAATCAGGAACGCCTTTGCCGGTGGAGGCTTTCGGTGGACGCTGGAAAAAACGCTCTTGCACGCATCCAGCTACAGGGTCGCCAACTCGTACGCGGGCCTTCGAAGCCGGGGGCTTTCTGACCGAGACGCGAGAAACGTCGTGATCTACAACGGATTCGATTTCACGCGCCTCGAGCGTGCCACGCCTCATCCCGCCGGCGAGGGGAAGAAGGTCAAGACGGTCGGGATGGTCGCCGAATTCAATCGCTACAAGGACTACCCGACGTTCATTCAGATGGCGCGCGAGGTAAGCGGCCGAAGAAACGATGTCACGTTCGCGCTTGTCGGAGACGGCTCGACGCTGGCCGACAGCCAGCGGGCGGCGGCAGGCGTCGAGGCGATCCGGTTCCTGGGGAAGCGAAAGAACGTCGAGGAGATTGTCGCGACGTTCGATGTTGGCGTGCTGTGCACGTTCGTCGAAGGCCTCTCCAACAGCATCATGGAGTACATGGCGCTCGGGCGCCCCGTGGTCGCCACTGACGGCGGCGGCACGCGGGAGCTCGTCGTGGACGGCGAGACGGGTTTCCTCGTCCCTCCCTCGAACGTGGACGCGCTGGCCGCGAGGATCGAGTACCTCCTCGACCATCCAACCGTCGCGACGCGGATGGGCGAGGCAGGCGAGGCAAGGCTGAGACGCGAGTTCTCCATCGCCAGGATGGTCGAGGAGACCGTGGGCCTGTACAACGTGGCGCTGGGCGGTTCATCGGGGCTCACGCTTCGCGACAGCGTGTGCCAGCCCCGGGTCCATTCGTGAGAATCCTCTTTGTCACGAACATGTATCCCAGTGTCGAGCGGCCGGGATACGGAGCGTTCGTCTGGCATCAGGCCGATCAGCTCCAGCAGGCCGGTCATGACGTCGACGTCGTCAATATCCTCGGTTTCCAGTCGAAGCTGAATTACGTCAGAGGCGCAATCGAGGTCGCGCGGAGAACGCGTCAGTCGCCGTACGACATCGTCCACGCGCATTATGGGTTGTCGGCATTTCCCGCCTGGTTTCGCCGCCGGGCGCCTCTCGTCATCACCCTGCACGGGGGCGACGTGCTAAGCACACGGCTTCAAAGCTGTCTGAGCCGTTTCATTTGGCGCTTCGCCGACGGCGTCGTCGTCGTGTCCGAGGAGCTCCGCAGGAAGATTCCGGGCGTGGTGATCCCGTGCGGCGTCGACCTGGCCGTCTTCAGGCCGTACGACCGCCAGGCCTCGCGAGCTCGACTTGGATGGCCGCCGCACAAAGCCCTGATACTGTTTCCCTACGACCCAGCCCGTCCCGTGAAGCGATACGACCTTGCACGGGCGGCCGTCGACGAACTCGGACGCCAGGGGCTCGACGTCGAGCTGATGTCGGTATCGGGAGTGAAGAACAGCGAGATGCCGTGGTACTACAGCGCAGCCGACGTGATGCTGCTCTGCTCGGACTGGGAGGGGTCGCCGACCTCCGTCAAGGAGGCGCTTGCGTGCAATCTGCCAGTTGTCGCGACCGACGTCGGCGATCTGCGGGAGATCATGCGAGGTGTATCGGGCAGCCGGATCTGCGCGCAGAATGTCGGCGACATCGCGCGCAATCTGGGAGAGGTGCTGGCAGCCACGCTCCGCGACCGGTGTCACAGCCGGAGCGCCATGGCCAGATACGACCAGGCGGCCACGATTCAGAGACTGCTCCTCGTCTATCGCCAGATCCTCGGAAGCCGCGCCGGACGGCGAGTCGCATGAGTCACGATCATCACGTATCACGGCGCCGTCACGCTCGATTCCGGATTCAATTCGGCGGCGACTCCGCTGTTCAGGCTGCGCTGCATCTGTCTCTCGGACTCGGCCGGCCGGAACGAATTGCTCGTCAAGACAAGTGGGCTGTGCGGCGGATTGCGCGCCGTCCTGGGGAACGGCCCGATGCGCCTGTCACACTGACCTGATGGCGCGCCGTACACGATGACCCTGTACAACAAGATACGCGGGAACTATCTCTGCAGGAATGCCAGCATCACGGCGACGCTCGCCGGCGCGGGGGCAGTCAGCGGCCTGGTACTGGACGCCCTGATTCTCCTCACGTTCGGCGTGGGGTACCAGACCGACGCCTTCTTCACGGCGCTGACGATTCCCACGCTGCTGAACGGCGTGTTCGCCATTCAATGTCCAAAGGTGCTGGTGCCCGCCTTCGGCGATGACTTCAATCGCGGTGAGGACGCCAGGGCCTGGGGGCTGCTTCGCAACCTGGTCACAACCTCTCTGCTCGTGTTGCTCGGTGTCTGGCTGCTCGGCATCGCATTGTCGGCCGTGCTCGTCCCGCTGCAGATTCCCGGGCTCGGGCGCAAGACCATCTCCCTCGCCGTTCATCTGAGCCAAATCCTGTTCGGGCTCGTCCTGTGCCAAGGGCTTGCGTCGATCATGCAGTCGGTCCTGTACGCGCGCCACTCGTACGTCGTTTCCTCTTCCGGCAAACTGGTCACTAACCTGGTGACCATCATTGTCGTCGTGATCACCCGCGGGCGCTTCGACATCAGGATCGTCGCGGCTGGCATGCTCCTGGGGAACGTCGTGCAGGTCGTGCTCGTCGCTCTCGTGCTCGCGGCGCACGGGTTCCGGTATCGCTGGACGCGGGACAGGACGGACTCACGGCTGCGGGAGATTGCGGGGGCGTTCAGATATCCGCTCGTCGGACACGTTCTGGGTGAAAGCTCGATGATCCTGCAGAACGTTCTCGGGTCCTTTCTCGGCACCGGGAGCCTTACGCTCCTCAGATATGCCTCGCGGATCGTGCAGGCGATTGCCGGGATTCTGCTCGGAAGCGTCGTGCAGGTCACCTTGCCGCTGATCGCCAGGTACGCCGCGGCCAACGACGTGAGGCGTCAGCGCGCCGCGCTGCTCGAGAGCATCCAGCTCCTGAGCTTGCTCGGCCTGCCGGTCTGCGTCTGGCTGATCTTTGCTGCGGAGCCGGTCGTGAAGCTGATGTTCCAGCGAGGCGCATTCTCCGCGGCGGACGCCGTCATGGTGGCCGTCATCATCCGATACATGGTGCCCGATCTCTTTTTGGGACGCATCGTGAGCGTGACGCAGACGCTGTTCTACGCCAACGCGGATCTTCGGACGCCGTTCATCAGCACGCTCATCTTCACGGTGGTCAACACCCTGCTCGCGATCGTGCTCGCCCGGCTGTTGCGTGTGCGGGGCGTCGCGATGGCCGTGTCATTCGCCTCGATCAGCAACACGATTTACATGATCTGGAAGCTGCACACCAGGTTCGGGCCCATCGGTTGGAGCGAGATCCGCCCCTTCGCGCTTCGACTCGTCGCGACGTGCGCCGTAGGGGCCGTGGGGTTTGGGTTGGGGACCAGGTTGCTGTCGATCACAACGGTGTCCAACTCCCTGAGCAAGTACCTGGCGGTCGCCATCCCCAGCACGGTTGCTGCAGGCCTCTTCGCGACGGCTGCCTTCCGTTTCCGACTCGTCGACGGCCACTTCCTCTTGCCGGTCGCGGAGAAGGCCTCGTAGCGCGCGCGCTCGAACAAAGGACGTTCACGATGTGTGGAATCGCCGGTTTGTGGAAAGCAGATGGGGAATCGGAGCAGACCCTCATCGAGTGGGGCGAGGGGATGAACCGGTCCCTGAGACATCGCGGGCCTGACGATAGCGGCCTGTGGGTGGACGCGGCAGCCGGCCTCGTGCTGGCCCATCGCCGTCTCGCTATCATCGACCTCTCACCCCGCGGCCACCAGCCGATGACGTCGCGGTGCACGCGGTACGTGATCGCCTTCAACGGCGAGATCTACAATTTTCTCGACGTTCGCCGCGACCTCGAGAAGGCGGGCCTCAGCTTTCGGAGCAACTCCGACACGGAGGTGCTCGTCGACGCCTGTGCCTTCTGGGGCGTTGAGCCGACGCTCGATCGGCTCAACGGAATGTTCGCGTTCGCCCTCTGGGACCGAAGGGAGCGCCGGCTCACGTTGGCTCGTGACCGGATGGGCAAGAAGCCTCTGTATTACGGATGGCATCGGAATACCTTGCTCTTCGGGTCCGAGCTCAAGGCTTTGTGCAGCCACTCGGGTTTCCCTCGAGAGATCGATCACGGCAGCCTCGCGCTCTTCCTGCGCCTTGGGTACGTCCCGGCGCCGCATTCGATCTATCGGGACGTCTACAAGCTTCCGGCCGGTCACTTCCTCGAGCTGTCTGCCCTGCACGACCGACCCTCGTCGAAGCCTTATTGGTCTCCCAAGACTGCGGTCGAGCGCGGCGGCCGGAAGCCCTTTCGAGGGGATCTGCAGGAAGCCGCCGATGAGCTCGATGCGCTGCTGCGGGATGCCGTGCGACTGCGGATGCTCGCGGACGTGCCGGTCGGCGCTTTCCTTTCGGGCGGCATCGACTCTTCGCTCATTGTCGCGGTGATGCAAGCCCAGGCAACATCGAGCGTCAAGACGTTCACCGTGGGCTTCGGTGAGGCGAGCCACAACGAGGCACAGCACGCCGCGCAAATTGCGCGGCATCTGGGGACGGATCATACCGAGCTAGGTCTGTCACCAGGAGAAGCGCTGGACACGATTCCGTCCATCCCGCGCATCTACGACGAGCCGTTTGCCGATCCTTCACAGATTCCGACGTTTCTGGTCTCGAAGCTGGCGCGTCAGTCGGTCACGGTCAGCCTGTCCGGAGATGGCGGCGACGAGCTGTTTGGCGGCTACAGAGGGTATCTGCTTGGCGGGCGGCGGTGGAGGGTCCTCCGACGGCTCTCGCCTGCGCGCGCAACGATTCTTCAGCTCGTCAAGGGCGTGAACACTGTGACCAACGGGCGCTACGGCAAAGTCGAGCAACTGCTGGGCGTCACCACCCCCGAGGCGCTGCATCGGTACCACAGCTCGCAGTGGAAGGCGCCGGCAGAGCTGGTCCCGGACGCCACCGAGCATCAGACCTCTTTCACCGACCCGAATTCGTGGGCGCCGGCCGGGAACGAGACCGAACGAATGATGTACATGGATCTCGTGAGCTATCTGCCCGAAGACATCCTGACGAAACTCGACCGCGCCAGCATGGCCGTCAGCCTCGAGGGGCGCGTGCCGTTTCTTGATTATCGGCTCGTGGAGTTCGCGTGGCGGCTTCCGTTCGAGTTCAAGATCCATCAGAATCGGGGAAAGTGGATTCTTCGGTCGTTGCTCGCGCGCTATCTGCCGCGGCACCTGTTCGACCGGCCTAAGATGGGCTTCAGTGTGCCCCTGCACGAGTGGCTTCGCGGGCCGCTTCGCCCCTGGGCCGAGGATCTTCTCGAGCCAGCGATGCTGCGACAGCAAGGCATCTACAATCCTCTTCCCGTCCGCAAGGCGTGGAGGGAACACCTGAGCGGCGAACGGAACACGGCGATGAAGCTCTGGTGCGTGCTGATGTTTCAGGCCTGGTATCGGGAATGGTTCGCCGGCGGCCAGTCGCTTCAACTGGGTGAGTCTTGTCGCCCGGCCGGGCGTCAGCTGGAGGTCTCCGACCCGCTCTCGGCAGGCGCGTCGCCTCAGCCAGCGCTGTGACATCGAAGTCGCATCCTCCGTTGCCCTCAGGGCAACCCACGTAACCGAGCCAGCCAACTGCGAGCGTCAGCCCATGCTTCACAAGGTTCTGCAATCCGTCGCAGACGATCCTGCGGAAATACCAGATCGGCCTCATCGACCTCCTCGACATCGACGTCGAGGGCACCGAATTGGACGTGTGGAACACGTTCGACTTCGGCGCCCACCCGCCGCGCGTCGTCGTCATCGAGTGCCACACGTGCGGATTGGCTGATGATGCCGATCGGATCAAGCACTTTTTCTCGGCGTTGCTGTATACCCTCGTCCATACGACCTGCACGAATCTGATTTTTCGCCACCTCCATCGATAGTTCGAACCCTTGAGCCAGGTCCCGGGTCCGATCCGGGATCCGGCAATCCTCCAACAGGCACCGCGAGAGAGGCGCACGCGCATGAAGGATGTGGGCAACCTTGCCAAGAATCGCGAGTACTACATCCGTACTCGGTTCCCGAATCTGACGTTCCTCTTTCAGAAACGCTTCGAGTGGATGCGCAGGTACATCGGCGACACCGATGACGTCCTGGAGGTCGGTTGCGGGATTGGCGTCACGAAGCTGTTCTTGAGCAAGGGCAATATCACGCTGTCGGACATCGAGGACAATCCCTGGTTGGATCGCCGGGAGGATGCGCAACGCCTGACGTATGGCGAGAGTTCTCTGGATGTGATCATCGCCAACAACATGATTCACCACCTGCCGCGGCCGCTGCAGTTCTTTCGCGAGGCCAGCCGCGTGCTCAAACGCGGCGGGCGTCTCCTGATTCAGGACGTCAATTGCAGCGCCTGCATGCGCGCGCTCCTACGCGTGATGCGCATCGAAGATTTTGACTTCAGCGTCGACGCGTTCGACATCAGGAAAGACTGTGCGGGCGCGGCCGATCACTGGGACGGCAACGCGGCCATCCCGAACGTCCTGTTCGACGACATGTCGAGATTCGAGAACCAGGTGCCGGCCTTCAAGGTCGTGGAGACCAGGAAATCGGAATTCCTCGTCTACATCTGCTCGGGTGGTATCAACGGGAAAACGGTTCGGGTGCCGTTGCCCTATCGTCTCCTGCGGGCGCTGGATGACGTCGACGAGCTTCTCGTGTCGCGCTTTCCCCAACTGTTCGCGCTTCAGTTGCGCGTTGTACTCGAAAAGGTGTGAGGGATGGAATCCGACGACACCTGCCGCGGCCGGATGCTTTCAGTCGGTGGCCTGAGACACCATCGCGGTTGGGTCGTGGCCGTCTTCACGATCGCGCTCGTCGTGCAATTGGTGGCCCTGCGGCTGACGTTCGTTGGCAAGGACGCCGTCTATTACTACGACGATGCCAAGATCGCCTTGAATATTCTCGACGGCAACGGCTACTCGGTGAGCAACGAATACAGGAACTGGTTCTTTTACGAAGTGGTCCTGAAGACCGCCAAGTTGGAGAATCCAATCACTGTGGGGACGAAGGCGACCGCCATCAAGCAGCCTGTTTATGGGCTCCTGCTGACCGCCCTGTTCTACCTCTTCGGCGCGAAGAATTTCCTGGTGGTCTTTCTCGTGCATTCGGTGATCTCTTCGTTGACGGTGAGCGTCGTGTTCGTGGCGCTTCGAGGAGCTGCCCCATCTGGAGCGCTCGCCGCGGCCCTGGGCGCGGCGGTGTATCCGCCATTCGTTCTCCATTCCGTATCGGTGCCCGAATCGACGGCGTTGCTGCTATTGATCATCGCGTCGGTATGGCTCTGGCTGGTCAGAGTCAGGGACAGGCCATCGTGGGGTTTGTGGATATTCGGCGGCTCGATAGGTGGACTCGCCGTCCTCACCGATCCGGTGACGCTTCCCTTTGTCGCCATCTGCGCGTGCTACGGCTTGTGGCTCGACGGTCGCGGCCTTCGGGGACGGCTGGCCGCTCTCGCGACGGCGGGCGTCGTCGCGCTCGTGGTCGTGTCGCCGTGGCTCGTCAGGAACTACGTCGTGTTCCACAGGTTTCCGGTGATCAAGAGCGGCATCGGGCAGGCATTCAACTGGGGGCTTCACTTCGGCGGCAACGGCTCCTGGATTTCCGAAGAGCGGCTCGTCGAACTGGAAAAGGCGGGCAGGAGCCGGACGGAGTTGGAGGAAGACGAGGCGCTGCGCAGGGAGCTGCTCGCGTTGTTCCCGAGCCATTGGCGCGAGTACGTCACGTACAACGTCCCGCTCCACGTCCTCCACTTGTGGTGGGACGTGCCGCGCTACTGGAATGACTATTCCCTTCGTTACATGGCGGGCAGAAGGTTGCCCTATTTGCTGCTCCTGGGCCTCGCTCTTCTGCACGTGCCTCGAGCGGCGGCGAGGCTCGTACGTCAGCCGCGGGCCACGCTGAGGAACGAGGTCGTGTTGGTGTCGGCCTCGATCCTTGCCCTCACTTACACCGTCGTCTACGGCGTATTTGGCGCGTTCCAGTCCCGCTATCGGCTTCCGGTAGAGCTCGGACTGTTCGTGTTCGTGGCGGGCACGCTCGGTCCGGCGCTGGAAGGCGCTTGGAGGAGATGGGTGTCCCCGGGGGCCGCAGCCAACGAGGGTGCCACGACAGAGGTCGTGGGATTCTAGCCCGCGTTGAGCCGCAAGACGAAGCCTCTCCCCGTAGCCGTACGCCGCTTTTCTTTCCCGATCCCTTCGACCGGGTTCAGGTAGCTGTTCGCCAAACACCATGAGGGACGTGACGACACCAGGCACGCCGACTGCCGCTGCTGCGGAGAAGCCGGCAGGCCCCGGTGGGCTGAGCATCCGCGAATTTCTCGAGGTCCGGGCCGAACGCCAGTCAGGCGCGGTGGCCATCATCGCGCCCGATGGTCCTCCTCTGACGTACGGCCGTCTCTGGGAACACGTGGGCGACGTCGTGGGGAGGCTGAACTCGCTGGGCCTTGGCCGTGGCGACCGCGTCGCGATTGTGCTCCCCAACGGCCCTGAGCTCGCGGTGGCTTTTCTGGCGGTAGGTGCGGCCGCCACCTGCGCCCCGCTCAATCCTGCCTACCGCGCTGAGGAATTTGATTTCTACCTTTCGGATCTGAATGCCAGAGCGCTGATCGTTCGATCGGGGAGCGATTCGCCGGCTGTTGCCGTCGCCCAGGCACGCGGCATCCCCATCCTCGGGCTCTCGCCAGTGTCACGAGCCGCGACCGGCCTCTTCACGCTGGCGCTTGATGCGCGCTCCTCGGCAGCGAGGGTCAACGGCCATACGCTCGTGCCAGGCTTCGCGCAGCCCGACGATGTCGCCCTGGTGCTCCATACGTCGGGGACGACGTCGCGCCCCAAGATCGTTCCGCTCACTCACACGAACATTTGCACGACCGCCCGCAGCATGCAGGCGGCTTTCGAGATGACTGAGGACGATCGCGGCTTGACCGTGATGCCGCTCTTTCATATTCACGGCCTCATCGGCGCAACGCTGGCGCCGCTTGCGGCTGGCGGGAGCGTGGTCTGCACGCCCGGTTTTGACGTGACCCGGTTTTTCGGCTGGATGGACGCGTTTCATCCGACCTGGTACACCGCGGTGCCCACGATGCACCAGGCGCTGTTGACGTGGAGCGACGCCAATCGTTCCGCTATCGACCGCTGTCCCCTCCGATTCATCCGCTCGTGCTCGGCGGCCCTGCCGCCTCAGGTCATGGCGGCGTTGGAGGGAGCCTTTCGAGCGCCGGTCTCCGAGTCCTACGGCATGACGGAGGCATCCCACCAGATAAGCGGCAATCCGCTGCCGCCCCGCGTGCGGAAGCCCGGCTCCGTGGGGATATCGGCGGGTCCTGAGATTGCCACGATGGACGAATTGGGCAACCTGCTGCCGCCGGGTCAAAAGGGAGAGATTGTCATCCGTGGCGCCAACGTGACACAGGGGTACGAGAACAATCCAACGGCGAACAAGAGCGCGTTCACGAATGGCTGGTTCAGGACCGGCGACCAAGGCGTCCTGGACGCCGAGGGATACCTGTTCATCACGGGACGGATCAAAGAGATCATCAACCGCGGTGGCGAAAAGATCTCGCCGCGTGAAGTCGACGAAGTCCTGATGGATCACCCTGCCGTCATTCAGGTCGCGACGTTCGCGGCCCCTCACGCGTCGCTCGGCGAGGAGGTCGCGGCAGCCGTAGTGTTGAGGGAGGCAGCCTCGGTTACAGAAGGGGAGATTCAGGAGTTTGCCGGCGCCCGTCTGGCTGATTTCAAGATCCCCCGCCGCGTGATCTTCGTGAAGGAGATCCCGAAAGGCCCGACGGGGAAGCTGCAGCGGATTGGCCTGGCCGAAAAGTTCGGCTTGACCGCATCACCCTCGGATCACTCGGGGGCGCAAGGCGCGTCCATCGCGCCGCGGGACGCGCTGGAATCCCGACTGGCGGAAATATGGAAACAGGTCCTCGAGACCAGTGCTGTCGGGATCAAGGACAACTTCTTCGACCTGGGGGGCGACTCGCTGTTGGCCGTCACCTTGATCATGGAGATTGAGACGGCCATCGGCCGGAGCCTGCCCCCGTCTTTCCTCATCAAGGCGCCGACGATCGAGCTCCTGGCCGACATTCTGCGCAAAGGAGAGGGCGCGTCGCTTTCGTCGGCATTGGTGGCTATCCAGCCCAACGGTTCCAATCCGCCCTTCTTCTTCATCCACGCCGTGAACGGGAATGTCCTGAACTATCGTCCCCTTTCGAGGTACTTGGGTGCCGATCAGCCCTTCTACGGTCTGCAGGCCAGAGGTCTGGATGGCGAGCAGCCGCCTCTCAGACGAATCGAAGACATGGCGGCCTTCTACATCGAGGAGATTCGCGAGCGGCAACGCGAGGGGCCCTATTTTCTCGGCGGAGGCTCGTCGGGCGGCGTCGTGGCGTTCGAAATGGCGCAGCAGCTTCGAGCGCAGGGTCAGGCCGTCGCCATATTGGCCCTGTTCGACACATATTGCCCCGGGCACACCGCGAATACCGCGGCCAGGAAAGTCGACCGATTCCTCGGCAATCTGCTGCTGCGCCGGCCCAAGGACCAACTCGACTATCTCCTCGGGACGCTCGGAGCCAAAGTAGGACAGGGCGTCCGAGGATTGATCCGAAAGCTCAACCCCGGCAGCGAAACCTCCCTTGCTCGGTCGATGCGGCATGTTCTCGAGGCGAACCGCGAGGCCGTGGGTCACTACGTGCCGCATGCTTACTCGGGCCGCGTCGTTCTCTTCCTCACCAGCGAGGCGCCCGAACGGTCTTGCTTCGACGGCCGGCTGGGTTGGAGCGGCATGGCGGCCGAGGGGTTGGAAGTCCACGTCGTGCCTGGCGACCACGACACGCTGTTTGCAGAGCCGCACGTTAAAGTCATCGCGGAGAAGTTGCGGGCGTGCCTCCAAAGCGTTTCGGCGGATTCTCTCGTCTCCTGAAGCCACTCGCCCCGCTCTCTCAGGCCGACCTGCCGCGGCACTCAACGTGGCAGCGACATTTTTTCTACAGCGCGGAAGTCGTCCGGCTCACCTGGAAGATCCGGCTGGCGCTGCTTGTGCTCATCGCGCTCAGCCTACTGATCACGCGTCGCTTCTGGAGCACGGCGCTAAGCGGGAGCCTGACGTGCACCGGCCAGCCGAGGCCGAGCGAACTCATCCTCGTGGAGAACTTCGAGCCGGAGTATCTGCTCTTCGAGCGAGCCGCGGCGCTCCGCGAGGAGGGCTTTGCCGCGAGAGTGCTCGTCCCGATTCAGATTTCGCAGGCGTCTCGGGCGGCGAACACCGCGTCGGTCGAGACGGCGAAGTTGTTAGCCCAGCTGGCTCACCTGCGCGGGCCGGAGTTCCTGCCCATCCGGGCCGCCGAGCCCATCAACCTCAATACAGCGTATGAGCTCCGCGACTTTCTGGCCAAAGAACATCTCAAGAGCGTTGTCGTCGTGACGTCGGGCTTTCGCAGCAAGAGGGCGTCGCTTGTCTATGAGGCCGTGCTCGCTCGATCGGGCGTCGCGGTCTCCTGCGTGCCAGTGTTCGTTGGAGCCGGGCCCCACAACTGGTCACAGAGCTGGCACGGCATCGAAGAGGTCACCCAACAGTTTTTCAAGCTGCAGTTCTACAGGTTTTATGTGTTGATGAAGCCACGCAGGTCGACGCGTCGCGCCGAATGCGCTCAGGAGGACTGCGAGTCGTGATGTAACCCAGACTCTGAAGGGTTGATCGAATGACCCCCTTCGCAACGATTATTCAAGGCCGATGGTGGCTCGCCATTTGGGCGGATCATGGCCAGCAGTGACACTGAAACGTGATTACTGCGAGGGCATGATACGGCTTGGAGTGTGGTACGTTCGGTGGCTCCTCACGAGGCGGCAGATCTCGAAACGTCGCGTCCCCGATGCGCTGACTCGCCGAGTCAATATCTACAGGCTGACGTCTCTGTGGGATGGCGTACACGATCCAGCCTACGGCTCTCCTGACCGCAAGTGGGACGATTTGGCCGAATGCCTGGCGTCTCTCGTGTGTCAGTCTTCGCTGGAGCAGACCGCAGAGCTTGAAGAACGCGCAGTCGCTCTGATCCAGCCCTTATTCGGCGTCGCGCCTGAACCTCCGCCTCGACCAGCCTTCGGCTGCTGGGGCTACGAAGTCGTCGGTCAGAGCATCACCGACGGCCCCGGCTTGTTCGGCAGGTTGACGAACCGCCGGAAGATTGCCAGGCACCTCGTGCGGCTGGCAGGTCTGCCGATGCCGGAGCGGCACATCACACTGCACTTCTTCAATGCCTGCGCTCCTCGCTCGCCTTTCGACAACGTCGGCAGCGTCGCCATCGCGTTACAGGCCCTGATACGTGACTGCCGCGAACGG
The DNA here is from genome assembly GCA_035259385.1 of Vicinamibacterales bacterium. Lineage (GTDB taxonomy): Bacteria > Acidobacteriota > Vicinamibacteria > Vicinamibacterales > CAVVIG01 > QHWK01. The sequence continues at coordinate 41,180 of DATFWL010000344.1, forward strand.
CATCCCACCGTCCAGACGCTCTGGTGCCAGTCCTGGCTCAACCGCCATCCCGCCTTCCTCGCTCTGTTCCCGGAGACGTGGCGAAATAGCGCAGCGCTCCGAACGACCGAAGATACCGATCGACGCTCGTTCGGCCGGGCCTGCTTGAATACACACAACTGGTGGGGACAGTTCATGAGATGCGACGGCGGTTTTCATGAAGTGCGCGCGCAGCGCTTTCGATCGTCTGGTGGTGTGTTCCCGTACGCCAACTGCCTTTGTCATGCGGGGATAGATGAGATCGATGCCTTCCTGGCCGATCTTCTCCGGCAGCAGTCGCGGAGCATGGACAGACACAGCCAAAACAAGGTGTGACCTGCAGCGCGCAGCACTGCAGCAACATTGGCCACGAGGCCCGATAAACTGGACCGCGACTCCCAGGGCGCCTCAACTCACGTTTTGAGAATGGTCCCCGTTCAGGCGCAAGTGGTCCCGTCGAAACCGAAACGCGCGCTAGCCGTGCGCAACCACCTGTCTCCTCGGACACAGGCGCCGGAAGCGGCCGTTGTGACGCTCTTCTGTCTCTGGCTCTTCCTTCAGTGCTTCGATTACAAGGCGATGCCATGGTTCCGGTGGAATCTCGGCATCGTCATATCCCCCGATCGCTCGATGCTGTGCATCCTGCTGGCTGCGCTCGCCGCGCTGCCAGCCCGCCGTGAAGAACGCCATGAGCCGCGCCACACGGCGGCGGTCATGCTCGGGGTGTTCCTGCTGCTCTTTTCCTTCGTCGGCGCCCTGTCGTTGTGGATATCCGCGCCGGACGCCGACAGCACGACCTTCGGTCATCTGACCCGCCTGACCAACATTGCGTTTATACCGGCCTTCAGTTTCTTCGCTGCTAGGCGGCTCCGGTATACCAGAGCCATGCTGAAGCAGATTCTGCAGTTCCTCGCCGCCCTGGGAGTTTATTTGAGCTTCACGGCAGTATGCGAGCACTTCGGTGTACGCGCGCTCATATTTCCGAAGTACATCCTCGATCCTCATGTGGGAATACATTTTGGGCGAAGCAGAGGCCCGTTTGTGGACACCATCGGTAATGGTGGCATGCTTTTGATCTCCTGCTTGGCTCTTGCCTGCATCTCGTCCGGTTTCTCTGGCGTCAAGCGGTTTCTGTCATTTTGCCTGGTGCTTCTCGCGATACCCGCCATCTACTTCACTGAAACACGCGCCGTGTGGCTCGGACTCGCGGCAATCATCGCAACCTCGGCCGTGCTGCGCACGTCTCTTCGGACCGGCTCTGCCTTCATCGCGGCAGCGGTGTTCATCGGGTTTCTCTCTGGTGTCGGTAGCAAATTCTCCGTTTCGGAGAATACGCTCTTCTCACGACGGCAGAACACGGTCGACTACCGTCTCGACAACTATCAGACGGCATGGAACGCGTTCACGGACAACCCGCTCTTTGGCGTGGGCTTCGGAAAATTTCACCTCGAGTGGTCAAGCTATTTCAAAAAAGCTGACTCCAGGACGCGGGGATTGGACGATGGCAACCATAGTACACCCCTTGGAATCCTTGCCGAACTCGGGGCTGCTGGATTCGTGCCTTTCCTCTCTACTGTGGTGTGCGCATTCTTCGTCTGCGTAGCGGCATACGGTCGCACGAGGAATTATGAGTACGAATTTGAAAGAAGATTCGTGTTGCTCGCATTGGGCGCGATTATAACGTTCGTGATTCTTGGTCTGACCAATGATCTCCATTCCACACCCGTTGTGAACGCCACCGCATTGTGGTTGGTCGGCATTGTTAGCACCATACGTTCGGAAGGTGCCGCCTCGAACGCGGCTCGAAGCGGCCGGGCCGTTCAAGCGGGTGATGGCGTCAGAACGGACGCTCGGGAGAGGCCTTGCGGGTCCTCATCTGCATTTGAGGCGCGCGGAATCAGCGGCGAAGAAAGGCAGGCCGTCGAACTGATCAAGCATCTGGCACTCAGGCCGCATGGACACTGTATAGGAGTTTCGGACCCGTGGGGTGCAAGAGCATCTGAGAAGCATCAGCGCTGTCGCATCCCGCTTTCGCAGCGAGCCTCCTCATCGATCTTGCTAGGCAGTGCTGGGTCGCACGGGCATCAGAGTATTGTGCGTACCCGTATTCGTAGGAAACACCCCTGAACAACTGTTCACACTCATAGCACGGTTCCAGGAGTCGTAGAGCAGTTTCTGAATTTACAACACCATCGCTGCTATGTCCTTCTGAAACCCCGGAACGTGGGCCTGTAGTGAGCTTGCTGACTCGGTCAGGTCAGTTTTGGCCCTACGAACGAACCACCGTTGGGCTGAGATCTTCGAATGAAGATTGAATACTTCCTATCCGATAAGTTGAGACAGAATTTCAACGAATGGCAGAAATTCAACCTCGAGATTCGTCAGCTCTTGACGAGGCCTGGTATCAAGAGAGTGCTTGAAGTCGGTGGCGGCGCCAATCCACTCCTCTCGCTTGATGAGATTAGGAGATGTCGACTGGAGTACGCGGTTCTTGACATCTCAGCAACAGAGCTAGCTAAGGCACCAGAAGGGTACACGAAAATTCAGGCTGATATCGCCGATCCTACCTTGTCTCTTGGTGGAACGTTCGATCTGATTTTCAGCCGATTTCTGGCGGAACACGTGCCCAGCGGACACGACTTTCATACGAATGTCTTCAACCTTCTTCGTGAAGGTGGATATGCTTTTCATGCTTTTCCGACGCTCTACACGACGCCATTCCTGATCAACCTACTCTTGCCGGACGATCTGACGGAAAGGATCATACTTATGTGTCAACCCTGGAGAACAAAGGTAGGGAAGGAGGGCAAGTTCAGGGTTTACTACGATTGGTGTTACGGCCCTACGACGACAAATATGAAGAAATTGACGAGTCTTGGATACGACATCGAAGAGTATACAGGATTTTTCGGACACAGGTACTACAGCAAGACAAGTATCCTGGCAGTGCTGAATCTGCTAGAACGGCTGAAAGCAGATCTGCTTATCAGATTTCCACTGCCCTTGCTTACTCAGTATGCCCATATATTGCTGAGAAGGCACTCCCTCTTGCAGGAGCAGCCAGCATCAGATGCGGCACTCATTTGATCACCGCGCGCCGAGCTGGCCTTGGTAATAGCTTGTGGCGTGGTCGGTCATCAATCGAGGACTGCCGACCCATGCAAGTTATCTGGTTCACGAACCGAACGAATCTGCGTTTGCGGGATCACATCGAGGACTTAGGCGTATGAGTAAAGAGTCTAAGCGAGCCCAAATGCAGGTTAGGCTCATCCACGAGCTGGGTATCAAGATGAAACCTGGTGCGACCGTGTTGGATCTTGGGTGCGGCAACGGAGCCGTCGTCAATGAATTCAGGCGGCTTGGATACGAGTCATTCGGATGTGACTTCGTGTTCAAGGAAGGTCCGGATGTGCAGAGTCTGCACGAGGATCACCTCATTCGTTTCATCGAGAGAGAACCGTACAGACTGCCCTTCGCAAACGATTCTTTCGACCTCGTTCTCTCCGATCAGGTCTTCGAGCACGTGAAGAACTACGACGAGACGCTTGCCGAGATTCGGCGCGTGCTGAAACCAGGGGGCGTAAGTCTCAACTTCTTCCCGTCGCGCTACACTCCCTTGGAACCGCATGTCCACGTCCCTTTGGCCACGATCATACAGGCACGATGGTGGCTCGCGATGTGGGCGACCCTCGGAGTTCGAACGCAGTCGCAGAGGAACATGTCGATGCGCGAGGTCGTCGAGGCCAACCACGTCTACCTGACGAACCAGACGAACTACCTGAGCAGATCGGCGATCGCGAGATTCGTCTCGACACACTTCGAAGAGCATTGCTTTTGTGAGTCGTCGTTTCTCAAGGTCAGCAGTCGAGGCCGTATCATTCACAAGCTTGACCGGTTTTTGCTCGTGCTGAACAGGGCTTATGGACTGCTTCGGGCTCGAGTGCTTCTTTTTCGAAAGGGTGAGTTGGCGGGCGCGGGGGCCACTACGCTGCTCACCGCGCATCCGAGGGTAGAGAAATCGGCATAAACCCGCCGTCCATTCCTGGGCGAGCGACGCGAAAGACGCTTTTCGGTTGCTGGACCTATGAGGTGGTCGGTGAGAACGTCGATGGTCCTGGTCTGCTTGGCAGGTTGAGCAATCTCCGAAAGATTGAGCAGCGGCTTCAGCGGCTCGCGAGTCTGGCATCCCCGGAACGATGTGCAGCCCTGGATTCTTAACGCATCACTCAGAGCATCGCGACCGCGCCAGTATCCCCCCGCTAATCTCGCCGTCACGCATCGACGAGAGTGGTCGTCTACGGCACAATCCTCAGATTTGTGGGAGCGGGAGGTACGCCGCTTGTGAATTGATACGCACCAATGTCCCAAGTGCCTGAACGAAGGGTACTTGTAATGTCGTTTGAAAAGAACGTGTCGCCAGGAGATCCAGCAGCGCTCAGAGCGACTCCGCGATTGCGAGCCACACTGCCGGCCGTCAGATGGAAATCACCGCCCGGAGCATTGACCAAGACTCCTGTCGTCACAGCTTGTGTGATGGAATGGCTGCCTTCACGTAACTGCGATCCAGACGGCGCCATGAAGTTATAGTCGCTGTCGATACTCGGAGGGCTCCCGCCAATCGAAGTGTTATTACCGAGAAGCAGATTGTTCCTCAGG
>DATFWL010000345.1:0-23465 GCA_035259385.1 Vicinamibacterales bacterium
GGTCTACAACCTGGCGGCGCAGTCTTTCGTCCAGACCTCGTTCGCCCAACCCGTCCTGACCGGCGAGGTGACGGCCCTGGGCGTTACCCGGCTGCTCGACGCCATCCTGCTCACCGATCCCAGCATCCGCTTCTACCAGGCCAGCTCCAGCGAGATGTTCGGCAAGGTGCGGCAGACGCCGCAGGACGAGTCGACGCCGTTCCACCCGCGGTCGCCCTACGGGGTGGCGAAGGTCTACGGCCACTACATCACGGTGAACTACCGGGAGAGCTACGGGCTGTTCGCCTGCTCGGGCATCCTGTTCAACCACGAGTCGCCCCGCCGCGGGCTGGAGTTCGTGACCCGCAAGGTGACCGACGGCGTTGCGCGCATCAAGAAAGGCATCGCCGACACCCTGGCGCTCGGCAACCTCGATGCGCACCGCGACTGGGGATTCGCCGGCGACTACGTCCAGGCGATGTGGCTGATGCTGCAGCAGGAGCGCGCGGACGATTTCGTCGTCGCCACCGGCGTCTCGCACTCGGTTCGCGATCTCGTCGAAGTCGCGTTCGGGCACGTCGGCCTCGACTGGCGCAAGCACGTCCGTCTCGATCCGAAATTGATTCGTCCCGCGGAAGTCGAGCATCTGATCGGCGACAGCACCAAGGCGCGTACGCAGCTCGGATGGCAACCGAAGGTCGATTTCGCCGGCCTGATCAGGATGATGGTCGACGCCGACCTGGCGCGCGTGACCAGCGCGCCGCAGGTCGCGGATCGTTTGTCCACCCTCTAAGTGGTCCGCCCGCGGCGGGCCGGGACGCAAGCCTTATGAGCACATCACAGATCGCCTCCCTGCAGGCTCTCATTCGAGAGAAGAAGGCACGCATCGGCATCATCGGGCTTGGCTACGTCGGGTTGCCGCTCGCGGTCGAGTTCGCGCGTGCGGGCTTCGACGTCACCGGCTTCGACGTCGACGCCGCGAAGGTGTCCGACATCAATGCCGGCCGCAGCTACATTCCCGACGTGCCGCAGCACGAGCTCGCCGAGGCGGTCGCCGCAGGGCGGCTCCGGGCGACGACCGACATGCGGCGGCTCGAGGACATGGACGTCGCCGACATCTGCGTTCCGACGCCGCTGCGGAAGACGAAGGATCCCGACCTGTCCTATGTCGTGCAAGCGCTCGAAGGCGTGGCCGCCGCGCTGAAGGCCGGACACCTCGTCATCCTCGAGTCGACGACCTACCCTGGCACGACCGACGAAGTCGCGCTGCCGATGCTCGAAGCAGGCGGGCTGAAGGCCGACCTCGACTTCTTCCTCGCGTTCTCGCCGGAGCGGGTCGATCCGGGCAACCCGACCTATCTCACCCGCAACATCCCGAAGATTGTCGGCGGTCATGGTCAGTCGAGCGCCCGCGCCGCCACCGAGTTGTACTCGCAGATCGTGTCGACGGTCGTGCCGGTCACCTCGACGCGCGTCGCCGAGATGGTGAAGCTGCTCGAAAACACGTTCCGCGCCGTCAACATCGGGCTCGTGAACGAGATCGCGCAGATGTGCCACACGCTCGACATCGACGTCTGGGAGGTCATCGAGGCGGCAAAGACCAAGCCGTTCGGCTTCATGCCGTTCTATCCAGGCCCCGGCCTCGGCGGCCACTGCATTCCGATCGATCCGTACTACCTGTCCTGGAAGGCGCGGCAGAACGGCTTCGAGTGCCGCTTCATCGAGCTCGCCGGCCATGTCAACGGCTCGATGCCGCATTACGTGGTCGAGCGGATCGCCGACGCGCTGAACAACGTGCGCAAGCCGATCAACGGATCGCGCATCCACCTGTTCGGCGTCGCCTACAAGAAGGACGTCGGCGACATGCGGGAATCGCCGGCGCTCGACATTCTCGAGCTGCTGACGCAGCGCGGCGCGACCGTCTCGTATACCGATCCCTACGTGCCGACCCTGAAGCACGGGTCGCAGTTCCTCGAGTCGATCGCGGACGCCGACAGCCTGCGGCGCTCCCCCGACTGCATCGTCATCTGCACCGACCATTCGAGCTTCGTGTGGAAGCCGGTCGTCGACAGCGGTTTTCCCGTGGTCGACACGCGCAACGCGCTGAAGGGGTTCGACGCACCGAACATCGTGCGGCTCTCCGGACGCGTCGCCGCGGGAGCGCTCGCGTCGCTCGCCACCTAACCGCTGGTGGTCGGGCACGGCGTCCTCGGCGTGGTCACCGCGCGCGCCGGATCGAAGGGGCTGCCCGGCAAGAACACGAGGCTGCTTGGCGGCAGGCCGCTCATCGCGTACACGATCGACGCGGCGCGGGCGTCGGGCGTGTTCGATCGGCTGATCATCTCCACTGACGACGAGGAGGCGGCGGCGATCGCGCGCGAGCTGGGGTGCGAGGTCCCGTTCATGCGGCCGGTGGAGCTCTCGCGCGATGACACGCCGCACCTGCCGGTGATGATCCACGCCGCCACGTGGCTGCGCGACCACGACGGGTACGAGCCGCCGTGGACGATGATCCTGATGCCGACGTCGCCGTTCCGGCAGCCGCGCCACATTCACGAGGCGGTGGAGCTCGGCGTGTCGTCGGGCGCCGACTCGGTCGTGAGCGTCGAAGCGGTGCCGCCGCATTTTCATCCGCTGCGCGCGGTGACGGTCGACCGGGACGGATGGGCGCGGCTGTTCGTCGGCGGCGCGCCGGTGCGGCAGCGGCCGGTGCGGCGGCAGGGGTTGCCGGAGGCGGCGGTTTTCAACGGCGCGATCTACCTGTTTCGAACGGCGCTGCTTTTCGATCGCGCGGCGCCGAGCCTGTACGGCGAGAAAGTCGCCGCCTACCGGATGACGGCGCCGTATGGGCACAACATCGACTCGGCCGCTGACTGGGCCGAGGCGGAACGGATCCTGTCCGGGCTGCCTTGACACACTGATGCTCGCCATGCACAATTGCCCGTTCACTTTCTGAACGGTCCAGGCGGGCGCAGGTGCGCCTCCTGTTCACGACGTGAACAACCGGCCCCGCGGACGCCGCCGCCATATGAGTGGCACCGCCCCCCGCGCACGGCCCGTGACTCCTCTTCGAGCCCGGCCAGGGATAGGACGCGTGCGACTTTCCTGTGACTGAGAGGGCGGGAGCCTGTCCACTCGCATGATTCCCTCCTCGGATAACCTGTTCCGCCTCGACGGCGAGGTCGCGATCGTGACCGGTGGCCTCGGCCGCCTCGGCAGTCAGTACGCGGCCGCCTTGACGGGTGCGGGCGCCTCGGTCGCGCTGTTCGACATCGCGGAGCGACGCCCGACCACCATCAGCCGATTGATCGAGGCGGGCGCGCCGGTGACCGTGCATCACCTCGATGCCACCGATCGCGCGGCCGTCAATCGCGCAGTGAGCGAGGTGTCCGCGCGCGCCGGCGCGCCGACGATTCTCATCAACAACGCCGGCATGGGCTCGTCGCCAGCCGACGCCGTGCTCGAGACCGGCCCCTTCGAGTGGTATCCCGAGACGGCGTGGGACGCGATGATGTCTTCGCACCTGAAGAGCGCCCTCGTCGTCTCGCAGTCGTTCGTCGCGGCATTTCGCGCCGCCAGGCGCACCCGCGGCAGCATCGTCAACGTGTCGTCCACCTACGGGATGGTCACGCCTGATCAGTCGCTGTACGAGTACCGCCGGCGCGGCGGGGCCGAGTACTTCAAGCCGATCGGCTACAGCGTCGCGAAAGCCGGGATGCTGAACTTCACGCGGTGGCTGGCCGAGTACTGCGCGCCGTTCGGGATCCGCGTCAACACGCTCGTGCCAGGCGGCGTCCGGGAAGACGCGCACACGCAGGAGTTCGTCGCCGAGTACGTCAAGCGGACGCCGCTGGGTCGGATGGCGAACGATACGGACTACAACGGCGCCGTCGTGTTCCTTGCGTCGCAGGCATCCGCGTACATGACCGGCGCGACGCTCGTCGTCGACGGCGGGTGGACGGCTCGGTGATCTGCGTAGGCGGTGGGGGCTGGGGGCTCGGGGCTAGCTGTCACCGGCGCGGTCATCCACTTCACGACGTAGCGCGAAGGCTTCAGCCGAGCGGCTGACCTCGCGAGGGGACTAGGGGACTGGGGACTCACGGTTTCGCTGATGGGTGAAAAGGATCATTCAGACCGGCAACTTGCCGGCGACGACGGACTGACGTTTGTGCCGCTGTCGTCGATCGCCGTCGTGCGTGCGGCGACCGCCGATCCGATCGCGCGCGCACAGCTGCTCGCGGACGTTTGCCGCCTGAATACGCTGTACATGATCATGAACGCCGGCTCGGGGCACATCGGATCGAGCTTCAGCTCGACCGACCTGATCACCTGGCTGTGGACGGAGGAATTGAACGACGCCAACAGCGGTGCGCCGGGCGCCGACACGTACTTCTCGTCGAAGGGCCACGACGCGCCGGCGCTCTATTCGCTCCTGATCGCGCTCGGCAGAATCGAGTTCGAACAGCTCCACCGGCTGCGCCGCCTCGGCGGACTGCCCGGACATCCCGACGTGTCGACGCCGTTCATCGCGACCAACACCGGCTCGCTCGGCATGGGCGTCTCGAAGGCGTACGGGATGGCGCGCGCCCGCCGCCTCACCGGCCAGGGCGGCCGAATCGTGCTGATGACCGGTGACGGCGAGCTGCAGGAAGGGCAGATTTGGGAATCGCTCCAGCCGGCTGCCAACGAGCGGCTGTCGGATATCGTCGCCATCGTCGATCACAACAAGCTGCAGTCGGACACCGCCGTCTCGGCAGTGAGCGATCTCGGGCCGATCGAAGAGAAGTTCCGCGCGTTCGGCTGGGCAGTGCGGCGTGTCGACGGGCACGACTTCGCGGCGATCCGCGACGTCTTCGCGGATTTCGCCGCGATCGTCGATCGCCCGAAGGTGCTCGTCGCCGACACCGTCAAAGGCAAGGGCGTGTCGTTCATGGAGGGGCTCGCCTGCGGCGATCAGACGTATCACTTCCACGCCGGCGCACCGTTGTTGAAGGACTATCTCGCGGCAGTCGGCGAGCTGACTGGCCGGATCAACGGTCGGCTGGCACGGCTCGGCGCGCCGCCGCTCGTGACGGCGCCTGCGCCGTTGCCGGTTCGCGTCGCTCTCGCGAAGCCTGAGCGGCTCGTGCTCGCCTACGGCGACGAACTCCTGCAGATGGCGCGCACGCGGCCGGAGATCGTCGTCCTCGACGGCGATCTGCTCTCGGACTGCGGGATCGAAGCGTTCAAGGAGGAGTTGCCGGAACGGTTCATCGAATGCGGCATCGCCGAACAGCACATGGTGTCGGCCGCCGGCGGCATGGCGCTCAACGGCATCCTGCCGGTCGTCCATTCGTTCGCGTGTTTCCTGTCGACGCGCGCGAACGAGCACATCTACAACAACGCGACCGAGCGCACGAAGATCATCTACACGGCGACGCTCGCCGGCGTCGTGCCCGGCGGTCCAGGTCATTCGCACCAGTCGGTGCGCGACATCTCCGCGATCGGATCGGTGCCGGAACTCACGGCAATCGAGCCGTGCAGCGAGCGCGAGGCGCGGCTCGCGATCCGCTGGGCGGTGGAGACCAACGCCGCGAGCACGTATCTTCGATTCGTCAACGTGCCGCTCGATCTCCCGTACACACTGCCTGCGTCGTACCGGCTCGAGGTCGGCCGCGGCGTGACGCTGCGCGACGGCAGCGACGTCGCGCTGGTCGGCTACGGTCCGCTGCTGAACGCCAACGCGTGGCATGCCGCCGACGCACTGGCCGCCCGCGGCATCAGCGCCGCGGTGATCAACCTGCCGTGGCTGAATCGGATCGACGACGAGTGGGTGGCGAGCCGGTTCTCGCGCTTTGCCGCCGTCGTCACGCTCGACAACCACTACGTTGCGCTCGGCCAGGGCGTGATGGTGGCGGCCGCGCTCGCCCGCACTGGCGCCGGCGCCCGGGTGATCTCGATCGGCCTCACCGACGTGCCGGCCTGCGGCGCGAACGCCGAAGTGCTGGCCCATCACGGCCTCGACGCCGACTCGATCGCGGCAACCGTCCTCTCGTGTATCCACGCGAAATCGTTCACTGGATAAACGGCGCGCCGGCCGCTTCGTCGAACGGCGCGACGTTCGAGAAGCGATCGCCGATCGACGATCGCGTGGTCGCGCAGGTTGCCCGCGGATCGGCTGCCGACGTGACGCGGGCAGTGGACGCGGCCGCTGCTGCTGCCGAGGGGTGGTCGCGGATGCCTGCGCCGCGGCGGGGCGAGATCATCGGCCGCGCCGCAGCCCTGCTTCGCGTGAACGAGCGCGAGCTCGCGGAGATCGTTCAGGTCGAAACGGGCAAGCCGTGGAAGAACGCCGCAGCTGAGGTGGCCTCGTCCGCCGATCTTGGCGTCTTCATGGAGAGCGAAGGCAGCCGGTTCTACGGCAGGACGATGACCAGTCCGGTTCCCAATCGGTCGGTGCGGACCGAGCGGGCGCCGATCGGCGTCTGCGCGGCGATCATGCCGTTCAACAGTCCGCTGGCAGGCATCGCGTGGAAGGTCTTTCCGGCGCTCGTCTGCGGCAACGCCGTCGTCGCGAAGTCGCACGAGCTCACGCCGCAGACCGGGGTTGCGTTCGGGCAGCTGCTGCACGACGCCGGCCTGCCCGTTGGCGTGTACGGCGCCGTGCAGGGCCTCGGCGCCGAAGTGGGACCGGCGCTCGTCGACGATGCGCGCGTCGGCCTGGTGAGCTTCACCGGCTCGGTCGCCACCGGCAAGGCGATCCAGCAGCGCGTCAGCGGCCGACCGGTGCTCGCGAAGGTCTGCCTCGAGCTCGGCGGCAAGAATCCGCTCGTCGTCTGCGACGATGCGGATCTGACGCTGGCGGCGGATCACGCGGTCGCCTCGGCGTTCATCGATGCCGGCCAGCGGTGTGCAGCCGGCAGCCGGATCATCGTGTTCGATCGCGTGTACGACGCGTTCCGCGACGCGATGGTGAAGCGTACGGCGGCCGTGAAGGTCGGATCGGGTCCCCAGGATGAATGCGGTCCGGTCATCTCGCGGCAGAGCCTCGACCGCCTGCTCTGTGCCGTCGGCGCCGCGGTGAAGCGGGGCGCTCGTGTGCTCGCGGGTGGACGGGCAGTGGAGGCGCTTGCCCCGGGCTACTACATGGCGCCGACGATCCTCGAAGGCCTGTCCCACGACGACGAGCTGTCGCAGCAGGAATTGTTCGGGCCGATCACGTGTCTTTACCGCGTCGAGGATTTCGACGCGGCGATTCGAATGGCCAACGCCACCGCATTCGGCCTCACCGGCGCCATTCACACGTTCAACAGCAACCGCATCGAGCAGTTCATCGCGCGCTACCGGGCGGGACTCGTCTCGATCAACGGACCGACCTACGGGGCGGGGCCGCACATGCCGTTCGGCGGCGTCAAGAACTCGGGCAACGGCTTCCGCGAGCCCGGCACCGAAGCGCTCGACGTCTACTGCGAATGGAAGACGGTCGTCGTCAATCACGATCCCGCGCGTGTCTGACGCTCGGCTAGAGCCTTCGCGCTACGTTTTGGACACGATCCATGCCGTCAGGGCGTAGGGCGAAGCGGTTAGCCGTAGCGCGAAGGCTTTAGCCGAGCGATGGAAACCATGTTCGCGGCGACCACCCGCAAGCAGCCGAAGAGCGGCCGGCGGCGGATCTGCTTCCCGATGACGAGCCGCGCCTACTACGGCCGCAGTCAGCTCCTCATCCGGAAGCTGCACGAGCATCCGGAGATCGATCTCGAGCTGATGCTCGGCGGCTCGATCCTGCTCGACAAGTACAGCCGCGGCATCGCTGCCGACATCGAGGCCGGCGGCTTCACGATCTCGACGTCGCTGTTCAACGTGATCGAGGGCGGCAACCACGTCGCGATGGCCAAGACGGCGTGCCTCACGGCGCTCGAGTTCACCAACGGGATTCACGCTGCCGATCCGGACATCGTCGTGATCTGCGGCGATCGCTTCGAGCAGCTCGCGATCGCGATGGCTGCCGCGTATCTCAACCGGACGATCGCGCACATCGAGGGAGGCGACGTCACCGGCAGCATCGACGAGAGCGTCCGCCACGCGATCACCAAGCTCGCGCACCTGCACTTCGTCACCAACGCCGATGCGCACCGGCGCGTCCTCGCGATGGGCGAAGACCCGGGCTACGTCTTCAACACCGGCTCGCTCGACGTCGAGGTGGCGGCGCAGCTGACCGGCGCGATCACCAGCGAGACGCTGAACCGCTACGGCGTCGGCGACGGGATCGACGTCACGCGCCCGTTCGTGTTCGTCATCCAGCATCCGGTAACGACCGAGGCCGACAACGGGGCGCATCTCGAGGAGACGCTCGCGGCGGTCCTGCAGCTCGGTATCCCGGCCGTGTGGATCTGGCCGAATCCCGACGCGGGCACCGGTGAGATGGCCGAGCGCCTGCGGCATTTCCGCGAGCGCGCCGGGCGCGAGGCGCACGCCATGCGCTTCATCACCGACGTGCCGGTCGCCGACTTCATCGCGCTGCTGCGGCTCACGGCGTGTCTCGTCGGCAACTCGTCGGCGGGAATCAAGGAATGCTCGTTTCTCGGAACGCCGGTCGTGGACGTCGGCAGCCGCCAGCAGGGCCGGCTCTGCGCGCACAACGTCGTGCACGTCGGCTACGACCGCGTCGCGATCGCCGGCGCCGTGCAGTGCCAGATCGCGCACGGCCGGTACGCGCCGTCCGACGTCTACTACCGCCCCGGCGTCAGCGACGCGATCGTCGATCTCCTCGCCGGCGCGCCCCTCTACACGCAGAAGCGGTTCTGCGACAACGCGGCGATGAGCCTGAGGACCTGATGGCAGAGCAGCAGCGTATCGTCGTCGGCGGGCGCGAGGTGGGGGACGGGCGGCCCTGCTTCGTCATCGCCGAGGCGGGCATCAACCACAATGGCGACGCGGCGCTCGCCGCCGAGCTGGTCGACGCGGCCGCCCAAGCCGGCGCCGACGCGATCAAGTTCCAGACCCATTTCCCCGAGCACGAGATGCTGCGCGGCGGCGCGACGGCCGCCTACGTCGGCGAGTCGCTCTTCGACCTGCTGACGCGGACGGCGCTGTCGCGCGACGACCATTTCGCGCTCCACGATCGTGCCCGGCAGAAGGGCATCCTCTTCCTCTCGACGCCGTTCTCGCGCGAGGCTGCGGACTTTCTCGAGACGGTCGGCGTGCCGGCGTTCAAGACCGGCTCCGGCGAGCTGACGCACCTGCCGATGCAGCAGCACATCGCGCGCAAAGGCCGGCCGATGATCATCTCCACCGGCATGTCGACGCCGGAGGAGATCGATCGCACCGTTCAGGCGGTCCGCGCGGCGGGCGGGCGCTTCGCGCTGATGCACTGCACGTCCACCTATCCGACGCCGTACGAGCACGTGCAGCTCGACTGCGTCGCTGCGCTGAAGGGAAAGTACGGCGTGCCGGTCGGCCTCTCGGACCACACGCTCGGCACGGCGATGGCGTTCGCCGCCGTCGCGCTGGGTGCGAATCTGTTCGAGAAGCACTTCACGATCTCGCGCACGCTGCCTGGGCCCGACCAGCGGGGCTCGATGGAACCGGCCGAATTGAAGACGGTGGTCGAAGGCATCCGCGCGATCGAGCAGGCGCGCGGCGCCACCAAACAGATTCAGCCGGGTGAACAGGACGTCCGCAACATGGCGCATCACAGCATCGTGTCGGTCCGCGACATCGCCGCCGGCGCGACGATCGGATCGGGCGACGTCTGGGCCAAGCGCCCAGGCACCGGCATCCCGGCGTCGAAGTTGAACGACGTCATCGGCCGGATCGCGAAGCGCGCGATTCCGAAGGACCGGCTGATCGTGGCGGACGATCTCTCGTGAACATCCGCGTCGCGTGATTGCCGCAGGCGGTGCGGCTTTCACCCCGCCCCTCCACCGTTTTCACTGCCATTGATCACGTCGTCGACGGCGATTGCGGCTCCACGGCTGTGGACGATCGATGCGCTGCGCGGATTCGCGGCGCTGGCCGTCGTGCTGTGCCACGCGATCGCGGGGCAGCGGCCGGGCGACACCCTGCTTGGAGCGTTCGCCTACAAAGCGCTGTCGTTCGGCCGTTTCGGCGTGTGGCTGTTCTTCGTCATCTCCGGGTTCTGCATCCACTACCGCTGGGCGCTTCGCGCCCGCAGCGGATCGACCGCGCCGCCTGAATTCGTCGGCTTCTGGCGCCGCCGCATCCGCCGGCTGTATCCGCCCTACCTGGTCGCGCTCGCGGTGTTCGTCTGGCTGCGGTTCGGCACGGCATGGGTGTCGTCCGACGTGCTCCCCCTGATCGGCCTTCATCTGCTCATGTTGCAGAACGTCAGTCAATCGACGGTGACCGGCATCAACGAGGTGTTCTGGACGCTGGCCACCGAAGAGCAGTTGTACCTGCTGTACTTCGTGCTGGTGCGCCTTCGCGCCGCGGCCGGATGGCCGATGGTCCTTGCCGCAGGCGTGCTGGCCCGCCTCTCCTGGTTCGTCTTCGCCGGAGCGATGCACCGCCTCGGTCACGTCGACGTGCTCGTGACGCAGGCGGCGGCTGCGCAGTGGCCGATCTGGATGCTCGGCGCGCTCAGCGTCGAGGCGATGGTGGGCCTGGTCGAGGTGCCCCGGTTCTTCCGCAGCGCGTCCGCGTGCGTTGTGCTGCTCGCTGCGGCCGCGGTGCTGTCGTACGGGCTGCTCTACACGCTGTCGCCTGGACTCGTGTATCGCGCGGTGTGGTTCACCGCCGATCTCTGCTGGGGTCTCGGGTTCTTCGTCGCGGTGAACCTCTCGGTCGCGCGCCAGCGCCTCGAGCGCCGGCCGTCGCGGATCGCCGGCGCGCTCGCCGCCGTCGGCGTCTTCTCGTACTCGCTGTACCTGACCCACGAGGTCGTGACGACCTACGCGTGGCGCGTCGCCTCGGGGCCCGCGTTGTCGCGCCTTCCGGCGCTCGCGGTTGCGGTGATGGTGATCGCGAGCCTCGGCTTCGCACGCGTGTTCTTCCGGCTGTTCGAGCGCCCCTTCCTCTCTGTGACCTCACGCGCGATACGACCGGCGATCGCGGTCTGAAACGGACGGGCCCATGGCCAAAATCGAGTTGGACATCGAAGCGCAACGCGATCTGAAGCTGCTCGAGGCCGTGGAGCAGGACTCGCGCGTCACCCAGCGGAGTCTGGCGAGCAAGCTCGGCATCGCGCTCGGCCTCACCAACATCTACCTGCGGCGGCTGGTGCGCAAGGGCTACATCAAGTGCGTGAACGTGCAGTCCAATCGCATCACCTACCTGATCACGCCGCGCGGCATCGCCGAAAAAGCGCGGCTCACCTACGAGTTCATGGACTACTCGCTCCACCTGTTCGCCGAAGTCCGCCAGCATCTGCGCGAAGCGCTGCAGGAATGCGCGGCCGCCGATCGCCGCGTCGCGATCTTCGGCTGCGGTGAGGCGGCGGAGATCGCGTACCTGTCGCTGAAGGAGTACGGGCTCGAACCGGTCGCGATCTTCGATGTCGACGGCGGCCAGGAATTTCTCGGCATGCCGGTGCGCGCGGTCGCGGAGCACGTCGACGTGAACTACGACCTCATGATCGTGGCGACGCTCGAACGGTCGCCCGAACAACTCACGGTGCTGATGAACGGCGGCGTGCCGCATGACAAGCTGTTTCCACTCCGCCGGGAGCGGCTGGCGCGCCGGCTCGCGCCCGAGTCGCCGAAGAACGGCGCCGGCAATCACGCATAGAGGATCTCGACGGCATGGCTCTGACCAACAAGCGCGTGTGCATCACCGGCGGCGCCGGCTTCATCGGGTCGCATCTCGCGGAAAAGCTGATCGCGGACAACGAGGTCGTCGTCTACGACAACCTGCACCGCAACGCGATTCAGTTCGCGCACCTCGACGGCCATCCGCATCTTCGTTTCATCAGGGGCGACGTCATGGACGCCGAGGCGACGCGCGCCGCCGTCTCCGGATCCCACGTCGTCATCCACTGCGCGGCGATTGCCGGCGTCTACTCGGTCGATCGCAACGCGGTCACGACGATGGAAGTGAACATGCTCGGGACCAACAACGTCGTCCGGGCCGCGCTCGCGGCCCGGGTCGAGCGGTTCGTCGAGTTCTCGACCAGCGAGGTCTACGGTCCGTTCATCCACAAGGGCAAGGAAGACGATCTGACGACGATCGGGCCGGTCGGCGAGAACCGCTGGGTCTACGCGGCGAGCAAGCTCGCGTCGGAGCACCTGTCGTTCGCACACTACAAGGAGGACGGCCTCCCGCTGACGATCGTGCGGCCGTTCAACGTCTACGGTCCGCGCCAGGTCGGCGACGGCGCCATCCGCGGCATGACCCTGCAGGCGCTGCAGCACACGCCGATCACGCTCTACAACGACGGCACGCAGATCCGCGCGTGGTGCTTCGTCGAAGACTTCGTCGACGGCGTGCTCGGCTGCGCGGAGCAGCCGATCGCGATCGGACAGGCGTTCAACCTGGGCAACCCGCAGGGCACGATCACCAACTTCGAGCTGGCGAACATGATCATCCGGCTGACCGGCTCGAAGTCCGAGATCGTGTTCAAGCCGCACCCCGGACCGGAAGTCGATCTGCGCGTCCCGTCGATCGAGAAGGCGATGACGCTGCTCGGCTACCAGCCGAAGGTGTCGCTCGAAGCCGGCCTGCGGCGGACGATCCCGTTCTACGCCGAGCACTTCGCCGGCGCCTCCGTCGGATCGCCGGCCTGAGCGTCAGCTGCGGTCACGGATGAAGGTCATCGTCACCGGCGCGTCGGGCTTCATCGGGCGCAACGTCCTGCTGCGCGCGCCGCGCGACTGGCGCATTCTCGCGATCTACAACGCCTCGGCCGACCTGCCGGCGTTCGTTGCCGACCATCGGCTCAGCCAGGTGACGGCCGTCCAATGTGACCTCCTCGACGGCGACGCCGTCGCCGCGGCCAGCGCGTCGTTCGGCCGTGCGGACGCGGCGCTGTATCTGGCCGCAAACGGCGATCCCGCGGCGTCAGCGTCCCGGCCGCTCTGGGATCTTCAGCTGAACACCGTCGCGGTCGTCACGTTTCTCGAGCGCGCGGCAGTCGATCGCATGGTCTACATGTCGTCGGGTGCGGTCTACGACGGGCTCGCCGGCCCGGTAACGCCGGCGACGCCGGTGAGCCCGCGGTTGCCGTACGCGATTGCCAAGCTCGCCTCGGAACGGTACGTGACCTTCTTCGCCGACATCCGCCACGCGCTCGCCAGCTACGCGAACATCCGTTTCTTCGGCGCCTACGGACCGTACGAGGCGCCGCGCAAGATCACCACTCGCTGGCTGCGGGGCATCATGGCCGGCCAGCGCGAGTTCACGATCCGCGGCAACGGCCGCAACCTGATCGATTTCATGTACGTGGACGACGCCGTCGACGCGCTGCTGGGCATCGTCGCCGACCGCGACTTCAGCGGCACGGTCGATCTGGCGTGCGGAGCTCCATCATCTGTAGACGACGTCGTTCACGCGATGGCCCGCGCGGTCGGCGTCGAGGTCGCGATCCGCCACGAGGGCCACGTCGACGAGTACATCGAGTTCCGCAGCGTCGATACGACCGTCCGCGACCGCTTCGGCGGCGCCGCGCCCCTGCCGTTCGACGCCGGCATCCGCCGCCTGCATGACTTCTTCCGCCACGAAGCCGCGCCAGCTCGGTGAACGGGCCCTGCACGAGTACGTGGCCGATGTCGAGGGCCACGACTCGCAGGTCGCCGGCGTGGTCGGCTACTTCTACCGGATGTACCGCGATGAAGTGCGGCGGCGGGTCGGCGCAGTCGCGGGCAGGGCGATCCTCGAGATTGGCTGCGGCGAAGGCCTGATGTTCGACGGAACGTCCACGCACCCGGTGCAGATGGACGTGTCGATGACGCGCGTCCAGCGCGCCCGCATTAGGTCGCGTCACCTGCTGTGCGCGGACGGCTACGAGCTGCCGTTTCCGTCGGCGACCTTCGAAGTCGTCCTGCTGATCGCGGTCCTCGAGCACACGCGCGATCCGCGGCGGATCCTCGCCGAGGCGCAGCGCGTGTTGAAGCCGGGCGGACGGGTGCTGATGGTCGTGCCGAACGACGTGACGATGAGCTTCGGCCGCCTGCTGCTGCGGAAGTTTCCGATCCGCTACCCGGATCACGTCACGTGGACGACGCCGCGGCGGATGCGGCGATGGATCGGCGCGGCCGGCCTGCAGATTCGAGAGGGGTTCACGCTGCCGGTGCGGGTGCTGCCGTTCGCCCTGAACCTGTACTTCTTCGTCGAGGCCGAACGGCCCGCATCGACGCCCCGCTGACCTGCTGATGACCAAACCTCGTGTCACGATTCTCGGTGCCGGCCCCGCCGGCATTTCAGCGGCGTGGCAGTTGTCGCGCCGCGGCTATCCGGTTACGGTGCTCGAGCGCGACGGCGCCGTCGGCGGCATGGGCAAAACGATCAGGGTCGGCTCGTACGCCGTCGATTACGGGCCGCACACGTTTCACATCCGCGAGACGCCGGAGAGCCGCGCGATCATCGACGCGATCAAGCCGCTGTTCGGCGACGATCCGCTGATTCTCACCCGCGGCACACGCGTCCTCCTCAAGGGCAAGTACTACGTCTACCCGCTCGAGATGATGCAGGTGCTGACCGGCGTCAGCCCGATGCTTTCGGCGCGGATCGTCTTCGACTACCTCGTCGCGACCGTGAAGTCGACGCTCGCGCCGCCGCGGCAGGAGCACTCGTTCGAGGAGTGGGGCGTGCGCAATCTCGGCCGCACGCTGTACGACCTGTGCTTCGGCCTCTACTCGGCGCGCGTCTGGGGGCTGCCGACCGGACAGATCTCGTCGAAGCAGGCGCAGCGCGTCGCCAAGCTGAATCTCAAGAACATCGTTCTCAGAACGCTCGGCATCAGGGCGGATCCGGTGACGTACTTCACCAAATACATGTACCCGCGGCAGGGCATCAGCGTGCTCTACGAGGGCATGGCCGATGAGATCAGGCGGTCCGGCGGGTGCATCTGCCTCGAGACGCCGGTCGTCGCGCTCGAGCGCAACGGCCACGGCGGCATCTCCCGCGTCGTCTTCCAGACCCGGGATGGCTTCGAGAACGCGCTGGACACCGACATCGTCCTGTCGACGCTGCCGCTGCCGGCGCTCGTCGGCATGATGTCGCCGGCGCTTCCGGCCGCGGTGGTCCAGCACGCCGCAAAGCTGCGCTACCGGAGCCTGAAACTCATTTACATCGCGCTGAAGCGGCGGCAGTTGACCGACTTCCACTGGGTGTACCTGCTCGACGAGCACTTCCGCGTCAACCGCGTGTCCGAGCAGAAGAACGTCAGCCCGCACATGATTCCGGACGACCGCACCATTCTCTGTATCGAGCTGTCGTGCTGGAAGGGCGACGACTACTGGAATGCGAGCGACGAGACGCTGTACCGGATCGCGCTCGAGGACATCTCGAAGATGGGCTACGGAATCACCGAGGCGGAGGTCGAGTCGTATCACGTCACCGGCATTCCGACGGCGTATCCCGTGTACGAGCTCGATTTCGAAGAGCACCTGATCCCGGTGCTCGAAGGCGTGCACGCGGTGCCGAACCTCCTCACGCTCGGGCGGCACGGGCTCTTCCTCAACAACAGCATGGACGACAACGTGCTGCTCGGCATGAAAGCTGCGGACTATCTCGACACCAGGGCGGACGCCGGGAATGGCGAGTGGCTGTCAGAGATGCTGGCGTTCATGAACCTGCGCTTTGCCGGCAAGTGAGCGGTCGAACGCATGAGCGACCGCGATCGCGGCGAGCAGCAGCACCACCGGCTTCGCGGGCAGCGATTGTCTGGCCTCGGTGAGCAGCGGAAAATGAACGGCGGTGATGTACAGGAGCGGCGCCGCGAGCAGCAGCGCCTCGACGCTGCGGCCGCCGCGCGCGAGCACGACGAGGCCGGCGATCGCTCCGGCGACCAGCACGGCCTGGACCGCCCAGCAGAGTCGAATCACGATCGGCGCCGTCTGATTGATCTCGCTGTAGCGGATCGGAATGTCGCCCGCCCACAGCACGAAGACGCCTCGCGCGAGCCGGCTGACGAGATGGGCAATCGAGTCGCGCCGGACGTTGGCAATCGCCACTCGGCCGTACTCCTGATCGGCCGCGACGCGCGCCGCGGCACGCTCGCCCGGGTCGGTCGGCCTCGTCCAGATTTCGCGGATGTCTTCCCACTGGTGGACGTATTCCAGCATCGGCCCCGGATCGACGCGCTCGCGGGCGGCGACGGCCCGCACCTGCGCGTCGAGCTCGCGGCGATCTTCGATGTCGTCCGCGAGATGGGTGAGCTCGTTCTGGATCCGTCCCGGCCAGGTCGCCTGCCATGACCCCTCCCACAGGCCGCGTCCCACGCCGCCGGCAGGTGACAGCGTGATCCGGCCGAGGTTGACGTAGTTGTACGCGAGCCAGGGCGCCAGCGCGATCGCAAACGCCGCGAGCATCGCGGCCCACTGGACCGGGCGCGGCGCGCGCATGCCAGCGATCGCCGCCATCGCGCCGGCCGCGATCGGCGCAAACGGGTACAGCACGAACGCCGGCCGGCTGAGCGCGGTCACTGCGAGCACGAATCCGAGCGCGGCAAACCTCCACGGCGAGCGATCGCGCCACGCGCGCAGCGTCAGCCAGACGCCGGCAGTGAACAGGAACGTGGTCCACACTTCCGTCATCACCAGCGCGCCGAAATACGGAATGGACGGGAACAGCGCGGTGAGCGCCGCCGCGCCGAGCGCGACGCCGTCGCCTGCGATCGATCGCGTGATGGCGAACACCAGCAGGCAAATCAGGACGAAGAGCACCGTTTGCGCGAGCGCGACTGCGGTCTGGCTCTCACCCGCGACCTTGTAGATGGCAGCGACGAAGATCGGGTACGCCGGGGTCCTGATGACTTCCGGGACGAACGTCGGCGCATCGGGAAAGCGCGTGAATTTTCCCGTGCGCGCCAGCGATTCGCCGAGCCGCCGGTATCCGTCCTGGTCGCTCCACGCGGTCGCCCAGTCGGGTCGCTGGTACACGATGAACGCTGCGCCATGCAGCGCCGCGATCACACAGACGACGGCCAGCCAGCGCGAGACTCGCATCGCGCGCGATTGTACTGCGTCACTCGCGCAGCTCGCGATACAGCGCCTCCACGTCGTCGAGCAGTCGATCGATGCCGAACCGCGCGCGCATCGCCACGCGCGCGGCGGCGCCGCCGGCGCGCTGCCGCTCCGCGCGCTCGAGCCACTCGTCGACGCGAGCGGTCAACGCCTCGACGTCGTCGGGCGGCGCCAGCGCGCCGAATGCGGCGTCGCTGATGACGTCGCGAACTCCGCCGACGTCCGTGGACACAGCCGGAGTTCCCGACGCCAGGCTCTCGATGATCGCGACCGGCGTCCCTTCGTTGCGCGACGTCAGCAGGAACACGTTGGTAGCGGCGTACACATCCGGCAGGTCGCGCCGCCAGCCGAGGAATCGCACACGCGACGCGATGCCGAGCTGGTGCGCCAGCTGCTCGAGGTCCGCACGAAGCTCGCCGTCCCCTGCGATGAGAAACACCGCGCCGGGCCGGCGCTGAGCGATGCGCGCGGCCACCTGCAGAAAGAGCCGTTGATCCTTGATCGCGGTCAGGCGTCCGACGGTCGAGACGACATCGGCGGCGGCCGGGACGCCGAGACGGTCGCGGGCCTCGACGCGTCCCGCTCGGTCGACGGCGAGGAACGGCTCGAGATCGAATCCGAGCGGAACGATCCGGTACTGTTCCGCGGCGCCGATCCGCTGCTGCAGGAGCAGTTCGTCGCGGATCCGCGGCGAGATCGCGACGATGCGATCGGTCGCGCGCGCGAGCGCGCGCTCGATCGCGAGGAAGCCGCGCGACGTCAGGCCGCCGAAGTAGCCCTCGAGCACGTGGCCGTGATAGGTGTGCACCAGCCGCACGCGTTCGGCGCGCGGACGGGTGCGGTTCCAGGCGATCGCAGCAAGACGCCCGAGCGCGCCGGCCTTGGCCATGTGCGTGTGGACGATCGCCGGACGGAACGCCTCGATGGTGCGCCACAACGCCGACGTCGCGCGGACGTCGTCCGCCGGCGCCACGGCGCGCTGCAGCGGCGGCACCTCCACGATTTCGACGCCGGTCCGGCCCGCGTCGAGGAGGTAGCGCATGTCGCCCTCGCCGGCGCCGAGTCGTCCGTGCACGAGCCGCGTCCGGTAGCCACGAGCCGCGAGCCGCGTGCTCAGTTCGATCGCCTGGATCGACGGGCCGCCGATGTTCAGACGCGTGATCACGCGCAGCACGCGGATGGAATCGGCGGCCTGCATTCGAAAGGCGCCGTTCACTCTATCAGAGCCGATCGATGGGTCTGCAGCTGACGCGCCGGCGCCGGATCCTCTTCGCGTTCGCGGCGATCGCGATCGCCGCTGCGGTGACGATGGCGCTGCTGATCGCGGTCGACGTCTACCTGCACCGGAAGTTCGAGCGCTCCGCCGGGTTCAACGTGTGGGGCTATCGCGGGCCGGTGGCCGCCCGCAAGCAGAAAGACGAGTACCGCATCGTCGTGCTCGGCGGGAGTGCGGCGTACGGGTACGGCACCACGTGGGAAGAATCGATCCCGGCGGTGCTGGAGCAGCACCTTCGCGGGCGCAGTGTCGGTCCGTTCCGGCGCTTCAGCGTGATCAACCTCGGCTACAACAATGAGGGCGCGTACTCCTTTACGTTTACGCTCGACGACTACCGATCGCTTCGCTACGACCTCGCGATCCTCTACGAGGGCTACAACGATCTGATGGGCGATCCGCGGCAGCCCAACCAGCAGGTGTTTCGCCACGATTCACCCGTGTTCCGGCTCACCGGGTATCTGCCGATTTTTCCGATTGTGTTCAAGGAAAAGGCGGCCGCGATGATCACCGGCACGACGTCGGGGTTCTATCTGCACGCGCCGGAGACGAAAACGGTTTTCTCGCCGGACCTTGCGACGAAGGCGGCCGCGCAGGTGCTCCGCAGCGCGGGCGAGGTCGGCGAGTCGCTCGAGCGGCAACTCGGGCGTGTCTCTACCGAGACGAAGCCGCCGATCGACGATCCGGCATCCACTGGCTGCAAGTTTCCATGGGCGCAGTACTGCCGCTCGATCATGGATGCGGTCAATGTTGCGCTCCGGCACGGGAATCAGGTGATCGTCGCCACGCAGCCGTATGGCGCCGGTGCCTACTTCCGGCAGCGCCACAGCGGCCAGCAGGCCGAGATGGCGGCGATGCTCGAGCGCAAGTTTCCACGAAACCCGCGCGTGCGCTACGTGAATTTCGGCGACGAGGTCGACCTCAACGACCCGAACCTCTCGTTCGACCACATGCATCTCACGGCGCTCGGCAGCCAGCGCGTCGCCGCCGCATTCGTCCAGCCGGTGCTCGACATGGCGGCGCAGCACGAGCAGCAGGGTCAGTGAAGCCGCTGACGACGGCGGCGGTGTTGTTCGCGGTAAGCGCGACCGTCCTGGTGTGCGTCGCGGCCGTCTCGCCCGAACCCGATCACGTCACCGATCGCCTCGTCTACGAACGTTCCGCCGAGCAGGTGATCGTGCCCGACTGCTCCGATCTGCAGTGCTTCCGCGTGCTGGTGCCGTGGCTGCTCGGTCGCCTGCCGGGTTCGTCCGCAGTGCGCTGGAAGGCGTACGCCGCCCTCGCGAACGCCGCGGCGGCGGCTGGCGTGTGGATGTTCTGCCTGACCATCGGTCTCAGCCGGCGCGTCGCGCTGTTTGCGGCGGCGATGTCCGCGTGCGGATTCGGCGCGTTCTACACGCTCCACGATCCCTATACGTCGGATCCACTGATGTACGCGATCGGGCCGGCGATCAGCGGCGCGCTCGCGAGCGGAGAGCTCACGATCGCCGCCGTGCTGAGCGTGGTCGGTGCGACCGCCAAGGAGTTCGCGGCCGCGCCGGCCTACATCTTCACGCTCTATCACGGGTCGCTGCGGCAGTGGGCCGCCGCATTCCGCGCGATGCTCGTCGGCAACGCGGCCTTCCTGACCTGGGCGCTGCTCACGATCGCGCTGATGATTCGTTACAACTATTCGTGGGGATGGAACGGCGTCGGCTCGGCGAATCTGAGCGGCGGCGCGGCGCTCGCCCTGTGGGCGGGGCGGCAGAGCGCGCGCGGCATCGTGTTCGCGATGTTCAACGAGTTCGGGGCGCTCTACGTGCTCGCGCCGGCAGGGCTGCTGTTCGCGAGCCCGGCGTTGCGGCGGCTGGCGCTGGTTTCGCTGCCGATCGCCGCGCTGTTCGGATACGTGCAGCAGCCCGACCGCGCGTTCTGGAATTTCCATTTTCTCGTGACGCCGCTCGCGGCGCTGGTGCTCGAGCGTGTCGCGGCGCCGCTGGCGTGGGCGGCGGTCGTCTCGTTCGCGATCGGCAACCTGCGGCTCGGCGCGCAGCTGCCGATTGCGCCGATCGCGCGCCTCGCGATTGCCGCATCCATGCTGTTCGCGTTGACCGCGGCGGCAATCGCAATTCGACGAGATCGCCGCGTCGCGTTGGGCGCGGCGTCCCGCTCGCAGGTGCTGCATGAAGCCGCGCCCTAGCCGATGGCTTCCCGTCGTCGCGCTGGCCGCGGCAACGGCGGTGCTGTACGGATGGCGTCTCGGCGACGCGCCGATTTACGTGTCGCCCGACGAGGCGATCATCTCAGTGGACGCGCACTCGCTGGCGACCACGGGATCCGACGTCCACGGCCGATTCCTGCCGCTGTACTTCCAGGTGCAGCTGCCGGGCGAGACGCGCATGGGCTGGTTCACGCCGGCGATCTTCTACCTGTCTGCGCTCGTCTATCAGGTGCTGCCGTTCAACGAGGCGACCATTCGCGTGCCGACGGTGATCGTCGCGGTCGCCGACGTCGTGCTGATCTATCTCGCGGCCGCGTCCCTGTTCGGAGCGCGCTGGCTGGCGATCGCTGCCGCGGTGATGCTCGCAGCGGCGCCGGCGCATTTCATCCTGGGCCGCTACGCGCTCGACTATCTCTATCCCTTGCCGTTCGTGCTCGGCTGGCTGGTCTGCCTGCTCACGTTTCTGGACACCGATCGGATGCGATGGCTCGTCGCCGGATCGGCGATCCTCGGCGTCGGCTTCTTCAGCTACATCGCCGCCGTGGTGATGATGCCGCTCTATCTGCTGGTGACGTGGCTCGTCGTCTCGCGCAAGCCGCGGCCCGCCCAGCTGATTGCGGTCTCAGCCGCGGCGTTTGCGGTGCCGCTGCTGCCGCTCGTGCCGTGGCTGATGCTTCACCCGACCGCTATCGTCGATACGGTCGCGCGCTACGATCTCTACGACACGAAGTCGCTCAACGCGCTGCAGGGGATCCGTTCGTTCCTCAGTTTTCCCAACGTCGAGCGTCTGACCGCGTCGTACTGGACGTTCTTCAGCCCCGCCTTCCTGTTCTTTTCCGGCGACCGGCAGACGATGTTCTCGACGCGGACGACCGGCGTCTTCCTGATCCCGCTGGTCGTCCCGCTGATCGTCGGCCTGCGTTACGCGATGATCGAATGGAAGCAGCCGCGCGTTCTCCTCGTGCTGGTTGGCTTCGCCACCGCGCCGGCCGCCGCGCTGCTCGGCGCCGAGGATGGCGCGATCACGCGCGCCGTCGAGTTGCTGCCGTTCACGGTTCTTCTCGCGACCTACGGCATGGAGTATCTCTGGAATCTGTCCGCGCGGCCGGCGCCGCGCGCCGTGGTCGTCGGCGTGGCTGTCGCGCTCCTCGCCGTCGTGCTGCCGTACGGGGCATGGGCAGCGCTCGCCGGCGGCCGGTTGGCGACGACCGCGCTGGGAGTAGGCGTCGTCGCCGGTGCGGCGATTGTGACGGCTCCCGCCGTCGAGCGCTTTTCGTCGAGTCGGATAGCCGTGTGCGTCGTGCTGGCGTTGATGGTGGCGCAGTTCGCCTGGTTCACCAGGGACTATTTCACCGACTACCGCCTGCGGTCGAGCAACTGGCTCGGCGGCAACCTGCGCGGCGCGCTGGAAGAGTTGATCGCGATGGACGCGCGCGACCATCCGCCGCGCATCTGCTTCAGCATTCTGGCTTCGACGAGCGGGCTGATGGACATTCGCAACCGGTGGATGAGCAGCTACTGGGACTTCTACCTGATCAAGCACGAGCGCCGGGATCTGCTCGACCGTACCGCGTCGCTGGACACGGCGCGCGTGTCCGAGGTGCCACCCGGCAGCCTCGTGCTCGCGAACATCGGCGAAACGAACACCGGCGCGCTCGTCCGCTCGGGCGCGTTGACCGTGGCGCGGGTCATTCCCGAAGTTCACGGCGATCCGTTCTTCGAGATCCTGAAACGCTGAACCGTGGCCCAGGCGGAGAACAAGACGAAGAACCCGGAGCGTTCCTTCGGCGTGTCAGTTGGCGCCGTCCTGTGCGCGATCGCCGCGGTGCTGCTGTGGCGCGGTCGCATTGGTCGCGGGGAGATCGTCGGCGGGGTCGGTGTCCTGTTGCTGGTGTGCGGCCTTGCCTACCCGCCGATCCTGAGATACCCGAGCGCCGCGTGGTGGCGTTTTTCTCGCGGGCTGGGGTACGTCAACGCACGCGTGCTGCTGACCATCCTGTTCTGGATCGTGCTCGTCCCGTTGTCTCTCATCTGGAAGGTCACCGGCACGGATCCGTTGACCAGGCGCCGCGCCGCCTGGCCCGGATGGCAGCCGTATCCACCACGCTACCGCGACAGCCGGCATTACGAACGGATGTACTGAAGGCGGAGTTCCCATGAGCAAAGGTCGCGTATTCGCGGAGTTCCTGCAGTTCCTGCGCCAGGAAAAGAAGTACTGGCTCGTGCCGATCGTGCTGGTGTTCGTGCTGTTCGGTCTCCTTATCGTGTTCTCGCAGTCGAGCGCCGTCGCGCCGTTCATCTACACGCTGTTCTAGCCGCGCGTGCCGACGCGAATTCTCGGAATCTCCGCCTACTACCACGACTCGGCCGCCTGTCTGCTCGAAGACGGACGCCTGGTCGCGGCCGCACAGGAGGAGCGCTTCACGCGCAGGAAGCACGACGCCGGCTTTCCGTCGCACGCCGTCGCGTACTGCCTGCGCGAGGCCGGGATCGGCGTCGGCGACCTGAACCTCGTCGGCTTCTATGAAAAGCCGCTGGTGAAGTTCGCCCGGCTCCTCGAAACCTACGCCGCGTGCGCACCGCGCGGCTGGCGCTCGTATCTGATGGCGATGCCGCTCTGGCTCAGCGAGAAGTTGTGGATGAGTGACGACATTCGCGGCCATCTCGACGGCTACGAGGGCGAGATCCTGTTCGGCGAGCACCACGAGTCCCACGCCGCCTCGGCGTTCTATCCGTCGCCGTTCGAGCAGGCGGCGATCGTCACCATGGACGGCGTCGGCGAGTGGGCGACGTCGTCCATCGGCGTCGGCCGCGGCAGCCAACTCGAGATGCTGCGCGAGATCCGCTTTCCGCACTCGCTCGGGCTGCTCTATTCGGCGTTCACCTACTTCACCGG
>DATFWL010000346.1:0-7276 GCA_035259385.1 Vicinamibacterales bacterium
GCGCACCACGAAGAAGACGCCGAGCGCGAGGACGCCGGCGAGCATCGCCATCAGCGCCCGCTGCGGCCGCGCCCGCGCGTCGATGATCTCGGGAATCGTCCGGTTGCCGTAGCCGGTGCGCAGACGCCACTGTTCGAAGGGGCGCCCGCTCGCCGTCGCATAGCGCTGCAGCTCCGGATCGAAGAACACGAGCGGGAACACCCGCTCGTCGACGAAGCGCTGCGGCGGCCGGCCGTTGCGCGGGTAGACGACCCGGCCGTCGCCGTCGATCACCGAGACCGTCAACGCCGGAAAGCCGCTCGGTCCCTCGACCGTCTTCAGCTTCGAGTCCACGAATGCGGGGAAGAACTGAGTGCGCAGATTCTCGGCGTCGACGCGGACGGCGACGAAGCTGGTCAAGCGGTCGCGCGCCGGGAACTCAAATCGCAGCTGCGCCTGAAAATACGAGCGGCGCCCGTCGATGGTCGCTTCGAACAGGCTGAGCGCACGCTTCTGCGCCGCCAGCTCGTGGAACCGCTGCAGCACGAGCGGCGCCTCGGGCGCGTCGGTCCGGAACTCGCGGCGCTGCCGTCCGTAGCACAGCACCTCGCCGCGATAGGCGAGCGTCTCGTCCGACCAGACGTAGAGCCGCGTCAGAAACGGCTCCGCGTCGAGCGCCGAGTCGAACACCTTCTTGATCGCCGGCAGGTCGAGCGGCTCCGCCTGCTGCTGGGGGATGCCGAGCAGCACGTTGATCTGAGGGGCTTTCAGCGCGTCCTGCGCGTCTATGACGAGTCGGTTCGCCGTCTCGTGACTGAGCTGGCGCAGGACGACCGCGGAGGACTGGCCGAGATCCTCGATCGAGCGGAACTGGAAATAGAAGAGCACCGACACCGGGATGGCGACGGCAACGGCGAGAGCGGCCGCGAGCCGCAGGCTGCGATCGCGCGCTAACTGACCGACCACGGACGGTCCGACGCCGCGACCGAGTGGTGTGGAGTCGGAGGCACCCATGGCGGAAATCTTACCCGGATTTGACGATTTCGGCTGCGAGGCGCTCGGCGAACGCCTGCTGCGCCGGCGGCGGCGGCCGGACGGTCCCGAGCGCGTGCGCGATCTCGTAGGCCTCGAGCAGGAGATCCTCCCGTTCGTCGGCCGCGGCGCGGCTCACCGCCGGCCACAGGTCGCGCTCCGCACCGGCCACGTCGCCGGCCGCGAACCGCGCCATCGCCAGCCGGCAAATCTGTTGCGGCGTCTTGCGCGGATCGCGGCGCGCCCCTTCTTCGTAGGCCGCGATCGCCTCCGCGTATCGGGCGGCGAGAAACAGCGTGTGACCGAGGTTGTAGTGGCCGAACACGAACTCGGGCGCGATCGTCGTCACCTGCCGCAGCGCCGCCTCCGACTCGTCGAGCTGTCCGCGCTCGCGCGAGACGACGCCGATGTTGCTGAGGATCGTGTGGTTGCCGGGATCGTTCGCGAGCGCATGGTGGAACGCCGCGAGCGCAGCATCGGGACCGCTGAGTTCGCCGAGCGTCGCGCCCAGGTTGCTGAACGCGGCCGAGAAAGTCGGCATCAGGTCGGCGGCGCGCTGAAAGCTGTCGCGGGCTCGCGCCGTGTCGTCGAGCGCCAGCCACAGCTTGCCGAGTTCGTAGTGGATGGCTTCCCACGCCGGCGCGAGGGCCGCCGCCCGCGCGAGCGCATCGCGTGCGCGCAGATCCTGATGCTCGCGATAGGCGCTGGCGAGCGCGAGCTGCGCGACGGCTGCGCCTGGATCGAGCGCCGCCGCGTCGAGACAGAGGCGCAGGCGATCCGCGGCGTCGCGCGACGCGTACGCGGCGGCGAGCAGCTCGAAGACAGGGCTGGGGGCTGGGGGCTGGGGGCTAGCTACGTTCGCGACGGGGCTGAGGGGTGGGGACTCGGGACTAGCCGCATCCGAGAAGCGGCCGCGATAGCTATCCCCCAGCCCCAAGCCCCCAGCCCCAAGGCCAAGCGGTCTGGCGGCGTTTCCGATTTCGAAGCGCCGCCACGGCCCGCGCGCCTGAAGCGCTTCCGGCGCACACTGCTCCAACGCACCGCGGTCGCCGGTCATCACGATGCAATCGTCCGCGCCGAGCGCATCGATCAGCTTCTGCGTCAGATACGTGGACTGCGTGAGCACGAGACGCGTGCCGCCGATCTGATTGTCCGGGAACGCGCGCTCGATCGCCTCGATCAGGATCGTGCGCGGTGAAGGCGGAAGCTCGAGGCGCGCGAACGACACGAACGGCAGCGTCGCGGCGTCGACGACGACCGGTGCCGGTGCAAGACGAAGCGCCTCGCGCGCGCGCTCGTCAGCGGTGCCGCCGAGGAGGAGGACATGCACGTCGGTCGGGTGGGCCAGGTAGGTCAGGTAAGTCAGATAGGTCGGATCGGTCGGTTATGTTCGACCCACTCGACCCACCCGGCCTACCTGACCCACCTGGCCTACTGCGCCGTGGTCTTCGTCGCGCTCGCCAGGAAGCCCTGGATCTGTTTCACCGCGTAATCGATCTTGATGTCGAACGCCATCTTGCCGAGGGCGGCGGTGGATCGGCGGGCGTCGCCGGTGATGCCGTTGTTCTTCCGCGGCGGCGCGTTCGGATCGTTCGAGCGGCCGCGCCCGCGCGCGCCCGGAGGCGGCATCGGATCGCCTTCAGCCGTGGCGATCAGTTCCTTGCGCACCCAGCCCTTGTCGCCGCCGAGATAGAGCATCGTGGAGGTGTCGGGAATGCCGGCGTGGGAGCTGCTCGGATAGCCGTGTTCCTGCAGCCACTTGTCGAAATCGCCCTGCGCCTTTGCATAGACCTCGTCGCAGAAGAACACGTGACGCCCTTCCGGCGCGTACTTCGCGTCCATCTTCTTCGCGACATCCGCGTAGGTCTGCGGCTGACCGCCGCCGTGATCGCCCATCAGCACCACGTTCTTGAAGCCGGTCGTCATCGCCTGATCGGTGACGCGCTCCAGAATCGCCCCCAGCAGTTCGGGTGTGAGACCGATCGTGCCCGGCAGATCGGCGCTCGCGTTGTTCGGCGTATAGGGCAGCACCGGCATCGCGATCGCGTTGCCCAGGCGCTGCGCGATCGTCCGCACGATCTCGCGGCCCATCAGCGTGTGGCCGCCGTTCACGTTCTGCGGCCCGCGCTGCTCGGTGCCGCCGGTGTAGAAGAGCGCGGTCGTCTTGCCGGCGGCCATCGCCGCTTTCACTTCCGGCCAGGTCATCATCTCGAACTCGACGAGATCCTTCTTGGCGGCAGCCGTCTGCTTCGCGACGGCAGGCTTCGCAGGCGGCTTCGTCGCGGGCGTCTGTGCGGATGCGGCGCTTGCTGACAGCGCGATTGCCGGAAGGACGAATTTGAGTACTTTCACCGCTGGCTCCCTTCTCGAATTCTGAGGGGACTGGGGGATTGGGAAGTCCGCAGTAAGATCGCGAGTCTTCAGTCCCCAGTCCCCCAGTCCCCTGGTCCCCTCACGACTCACCTACGTGCGCGACGCCGCCGGCTGGCTGACGAACGACAGCCACTTGCGATATTGCGGCAACTCGCCACGTACCGCCTGGTTGAACGTCTCCTGGAAGCGGCGGGTGACCGCGCCGGGCTTGCCGTCGCCGATTGCGCGGCCGTCCACTTCGCGAATCGCCGTCACTTCGACCGCGGTGCCGGTGAAGAACAGTTCGTCGGCGCCAAGGAGATCTTCGACCGAGATCGGCGCGATTCGCGTCTCGACGCCGAGATCGCGCGCGATCTCGAGAACCGAGGCGCGGGTCACACCCATCAGAATGCTGTCGTCCTTGTCGTTGGTCGTGATCGCGCCGTTCTTCACGACGAACAGGTTCTCGCCGGAGCCCTCAGCGACCAGCCCGCGCGAGTTCAGCAGAATCGCTTCGTCGAAGCCGCGTCGCTGCGCGTCGTTCACCGCGCGCGCCGAATTGATGTACTGCCCGCACGCCTTGGCCCAGGCGGGGATCGCGCTGTTGTCGTACTTCCTGACCGGGGAGATCGTGACGCGCACGCCGGCGTCGGCGTTCGCGAGGTACTTGCCGGTCGCGACCGCGGCGATCGCGACCGTCACCGGACACTCCTTCGTCCACACGCTGAGCGTCGCCGCGTCGAAGAACGCGATCGGCCGCAGATACGACGCCTCCAGCCGATTCGCGCGGACGACGTCCAGGCACGCCTCGGCGAGCGTCGCCTGCGAGTACGGAATGATGAGGTCGTAGAGTTCCCCCGACTTGTAGAAGCGTTCGAGATGCGCGTCGAGGCGGAAGATGGCGGGGCCGTCAGCCGTCGGGTACGACTTCATGCCCTCGAAGACGCCCGTGCCGTACTGGAGCCCGTGTGCGAGGACGTGCACTTTCGCGTCGTTCCACGGCACCAGCCTGCCGTTGAACCAGATCGTGTCGGTCGGCGTGAATCCCATATGTGTCTCCCAGCGACTATATATCGTAACCCCGCAACGTGGCCGATACGTGAGAGGACGTGTCCGAATTTCGTGTCGAAAAACGCCGTACCGAAGCGGCCCTCACGCTGACCACCGGCGCGACGGTCTGCGGCTGCTTCTTTCTCGCCGGCTCGCGCGCCAACCAGGTCGGTCCCGAACGCGTCGGCGATCTGTTGAATGCCGAAGCCGGCTTCTTCCCCTTCGAATTGAACGGCGACGTCTCGCCGCGCACCGTGCTCTACAACCGCGCGCAGGTCGTGCTCGTCACGCTGCTCGGCGAGACGATCGAAGCGCAGCTCGATCCGGGCTACCACCTCGCGACGGTGCGCGCCGTCGAGATGCTGCTGTCGAACGGCAGGACCATCGCCGGCACCGTGCGCGTCTACCGACCCGCCGGACGCGATCGCCTCAGCGACTACGCGCGCCTGCCCGAAGCGTTCCGCTACCTCGAGGCAGCGGAGGGCACTGTCATCGTCAACTGCGCCCATATCGTGGAGATCCGGGAGACCAGCGAAGCATGAGAGCCGAGATCGACGCGTTGTTTCATCTGATGTGCGAGGCCAAGGCCTCGGACCTGCATCTGTCCGTCGGGTCGACGCCGCTGGTGCGCAAGGACGGCCACATGCAGCCGCTCGACACCGCGGCGCCGGCGCTCGACGGCGCAATGATGGCGCGGCTGCTCGATCCGATCACCCCGCAGAAGAACAAGGCCGAGTTCGCCGAGCGCCGCGACACCGACTTCGCCTACGAGATTCCCGGGCTCGCGCGCTTCCGCGCCAACATCTTCATGGACCGCAGGGGCACGGGCGCGGTCTTCCGCGTGATCCCGAGCAACATCCTCACTGCCGAGCAGCTCGGGCTCTCGCCGGCGATTCTGAACCTGTGCAAGTTGAACAAGGGGCTCATGCTCGTCACCGGCCCGACCGGATCCGGCAAGTCGACGACCCTGTGCGGGATGATCGACTACATCAACCGCACGCGGAAGGATCACATCATCACGATCGAGGACCCGATCGAGTTCGTGCACGAGAACAAGCTGTGCGCGATCAACCAGCGCGAGGTGCACAACCACACGATGTCGTTCAAGAACGCGCTGCGCGCGGCGCTGCGCGAGGATCCCGACATCATCCTCGTCGGCGAGATGCGTGACCTCGAGACCGTGGCGATCGCGATCGAGACCGCCGAAACCGGCCACCTCGTGTTCGGCACGCTGCACACGACGACGGCCGCGTCGACGGTGGATCGCATCATCGATCAATTCCCGTCGGACCGTCAGGCGCAGATCCGGATCATGCTGTCCGAATCGCTGAAGGGGGTCATCTCCCAGACGCTGTGCAAGAAGATCGGCGGCGGCCGCGCCGCCGCGCTCGAGGTGCTGATTGCGACCTCGGCCGTCAGCAACCTCATCCGCGAGTCCAAGACCTTCCAGCTGCAGTCGATGATGCAGGTCGGCAAGGCCGTCGGCATGGTCACGCTGAACGACGCGCTCATGGAGCTGGTCACCAAGAAACTCGTTGCCCCGGAAGAGGCCTATTCGAAGGCGATTGACAAGGCGGGCATGGAGACGCTCCTCAAACGGACGGGATGGAGCCCGACGCTGGCAGCTCAGCCGGTGGGTGCCGCACCTGCGGCAGCAGGGGCTAGGGGTTAGGGGCGTAGGGGCTCGGGGCTGGGGCTGGACGCTCGGCTAAAGCCTTCGCGCTACGGCGTCTGCCCAGGGCGCATCCTTCGTGACCTTCGTAGCGCGAAGGCTTTAGCCGAGCGACTGCCCTCCGGTTGCATGCGCAAAAGCGTGCGTGCTATATTCGTCAGGTTCTGTTGAAGCTGGGACACCCTATCTAGCTTCACCGCTTTCGAAGCGTCCTCGTCGCGACCAACTAACTCGTTAGGGTTATAGGGTTTTCAGGCGCCAAGCCGTACGGCTTCTAGGCCTGAAGCGACAATCCGCCGCGCAGGAGAGTGCGCGGCGACTGTGATTTGTATTTATGCCGACTATCAGTCAGCTCGTCCGCGCCGGACGCAAGAAGATCGTCAGCAAGACGAAGAGTCCCGCGCTGCAGAACAGCCCGCAGAAGCGCGGCGTCTGCGTCCGCGTCTTCACTCAGACGCCGAAGAAGCCCAACTCCGCGCTCCGCAAGGTCGCGCGTGTGCGCCTGACCAACGGCATCGAAGTGACGACCTACATTCCCGGCGTCGGCCACAACCTGCAGGAGCACTCGCTGGTGCTGATTCGCGGCGGCCGTGTCAAGGATCTGCCGGGCGTGCGGTATCACGTCGTCCGCGGGACGCTCGACGCGGTCGGCGTTCAGGGGCGGATGCAGGGCCGGTCGAAGTACGGCGCCAAGCGGCCGAAGAAGGCGTAGGGGGCCGGGGCTAGGGGCTAGCTGAATAGAGAAGAACTGATATGCCGAGACGACGAGAGATTCCGAAGCGTGACATTCCCGCGGATCCGATTTACCAGAGCCCGCTGGTCAGCAAGTTCATCAACTGCGTGATGACTGACGGCAAGCGCAGCACCGCGGAGCGGATCCTCTACAAGAGCTTCGACATCATCAAGGAGAAGACCGGCGACGATCCGCTGAAGGTCTTCAAGAAGGCGATCGACAACGTCAAGCCGAGCCTCGAAGTGAAGTCGCGGCGCGTCGGCGGCAGCAACTATCAGGTGCCGGTGGAAGTGAACCCGAACCGACGGCTGTCGCTGAGCATCCGCTGGCTGGTCGGCTACGCGACCTCGCGCGGCGACGGCAAGACGATGCAGGAGAAGCTGGCCAACGAGCTGCTCGACGCAGCCAACCTCCGCGGCGGCGCGGTCAAGAAACGCGAAGACACGCACCGCATGGCC
>DATFWL010000347.1:0-22366 GCA_035259385.1 Vicinamibacterales bacterium
AGCCCCGAGCCGCGTCAGAACCAGCGCGAGATCGTCACCTTCTTGTCCGTGTAGAACTCGATCCCGTCGCGGCCGTGCGCCTTCAGATCGCCGAAGAAACTGTCCTTCGCACCGCCGAACGGGAAATACGCCATCGGCGCGGCGACCCCGATGTTGACGCCGACCATCGACGCCGTCGCGTGCTTCGCGAACTCGCGCGCCGCCTTGCCGCTCGACGTGAAGATCGACGTCGCGTTCGCGTTCGGATGCGCGCGCATCAGCGCGATCGCCTCTTGCAGCGTTTTCACCGGCGAGATCGACGCGACCGGGCCGAAGATCTCTTCGCTGCCAATCGCCATCCTCGGCGACACGTCGTCGAACACCGTCGGCCCGACGAAATAGCCGTGCGGCCGATCCTCGACGCGCGTCGTGCGTCCGTCGACGAGCAGCTTCGCACCCTCGGCGACACCCTTGTCGATGTAGCCGACGACCCGCTCGCGATGTCCGGCGCTGATCACCGGCCCCATCGTCACGCCCGGCAGCAGGCCATCGCCGACTTTCAGAGACCTGGCCGCTTCGACCAGGCGATCGCGTGCCGGCGTGTGCGCGTCGCCAATCGGCACCAGCATGCTCCCCGCGAGGCATCGTTCGCCGGCGCAGCCGTAGAACGACTCGGTGATGACCCCGATGGACCGGTCGAAATCGGCGTCCGGCATCACGACGACGAAGTTCTTCGCGCCGCCGAGCGCCTGCGCACGTTTGCCGGCCGCCGTCGCACGCGTGTAGACGTGCTTTGCCACCGGCGTCGATCCGACGAACGATACCGCTCGGATGCCCGGGTGATCGCAGATCGCGTCGACGACGTCCCTGCCTCCGTTCACGAGGTTCACCACCCCCGGCGGCAAGTCGCTCTTTTGCAGCAGATCCATCATCTTGCGCTGCGACAAGGGCACCTGCTCCGACGGCTTCAGGACGAACGTGTTGCCGGTGGCGATCGCAAACGGCAGGAACCACATCGGCACCATCGCCGGAAAGTTGAACGGCGCGATCGCGGCGACGACCCCGATCGGCTGACGGACGACGTGGCAATCGATGCCGGCGGCGATGTCCTCGAGACCGGAGCCCTGCATCAGGGACGGCGCGCCGCAGGCAACCTCGACGCATTCGATGCCGCGCCGCACGCTCCCGCGGGCCTCGTCGAGGGTCTTGCCGTGCTCGGTCGTCACCGTGCGCGCAAGCTCGTCGAAATTCTGTTCACAGAGCTGCTTGAACCGGTAGAGCACCTGGGCGCGGGCGTTGACCGGCGTGTCGCGCCACGCGGGAAACGCCTGTGCCGCCGCGTGCGCCGCGGCGTCGACGTCCTCGCTCGTGGAGAGCGGTGTGCGGCCGATCACTTCGCCGAGCGCGGGGTTGTGAACGTCGAAGAAACTCGTGGCGCGCGCCTTGACCCAGCGGCCGCCAATGAAGTTGTCGAGCGTGAGGACGTCGGGGCGTTCTGCGACGTCAGGCATGGATGGGCTCCTTCGAAAGAGCCCATTATAGGTTTACACCCCGCGGCCAGGATCGAACGGTCAGGAAACGGCGGGGCGATACTGCGGACCGATGGCGTCCGCAACACAAAACGTCACAAATCGCGCAACCAGCGCGCGAGGCTCCACCGGGAATCGGGAATCGTGTTCTGACTCGCGCAAAAAACGATTCCCGACCCGCTGTGGAAATCAGACGAGGCCGGCCTTGTACAAGGCGACCAGCTTGCCCCAGGCTTTCTCCGCGTCCGCTTTGTTGTAGATCGGCTCGCCATTGGGCTGCTTCGGCATGTCCGGCACGCACCAGCCGTGCAGCGACGAATAGACCTCGATTTCCGCCGGCACCTTCGCCGCCGCGAACGCCTCCCGCAGCTTGTCCTTCGCATCCGGCTGCCGCTCGTCGTCGTTCTTCGCGACGCCGAAATACATCCGCGCCTTGATCTTCGGCGCGAGCAGATGCGGGCTGGTCGGATTGTTGGTGACCAGTCCGCCGCCGTGGAACGACGCGCCGGCGCCGACGCGGTCGGGCAGCGCCGCGGCCGTCCGCACGACGAGCGCGCCGCCCATGCAGTAGCCCTGCGTGCCGACCTTCTTCGCCTTGTTCACCTGCGACTGCGTGTCGAGCCACGCGACGAACGCCGGCGCGTCCTTCTCGGCCGCGCCCGGCGCGTTGATCGACGCCATCAACGGCTGCAGCTTCGCCATGTCGGCCTGGTTCTGAAAGCTGAACGACGCGATGTCGTCGATAGCCGGCGCCTTCTTCACGCGGTAGAACGGATTGGGCACCAGCACCGCATAGCCTTCTGCCGCGATGCGTTTGCCGATGTCGCGCATCGACGGCCGCAGTCCGAACGCGTCCGGCCAGATGATCACACCCGGATGCGAACCGCTCGTCGGATAGATGAACGCCGCGTCGCAGACGCCGTCCGGTGTCTTGACCTCGACGTTCTTTTCGGCCACCGGCAGGTCCGCGCCTGAGGCGGAACCCGCCGCCGCGGCGATGCCGGCGCCGATCGAAATCGCCACGAACTCGCGACGCGACAGCTCGGTCAACCCTTCTGGATTCGTCTTCTGATCGCGTACCTCATCAGCCATCGTCCCCTCCGTATTGCGCTTGCCCGCGCTCCGGTTGTGTCAGATAGTAATGCCGCACACAGAAATTAAGAGTGCGTTGCAAAATTAGCTCGAGGCGGGTCCTGTCCGCGAACAGCCCCACCGGGTGCTCGCCAGAAAAGCACTGGTCACGGCCCACGGCTCCGCGCCCGGCGGGGCGGCCCCGTTCGCGGCCACCCGCGACCGAGCTGATTTTGCAACCTGCTCTAAGAATTTGGAATTTGGAATTTTGGAATGCGTGAGGACAACATGGACGTTCATCCAGTCGGACGCCGCGCGTTTCTCAAGACCCTGAGCGCTGTGGCCGCGGTCGGGTATCCGTTGGTCCGGCCCAGTGGCGCCAGCGCGGCGGCGGCCTACGATCCGTCCGCCACCTTCGAGATCGCCGTAGACGAGGTGGAGTTCCGGCGCAACGCCACCGGCCGGATGCTGATGGCGCGCGTCTATCGGCCGAAAGGGACCGGGCCGTTTCCCACCGTCCTCGATCTGCACGGCGGCGCGTGGAACGCGAAGAATCGTACCGCCGAGGAGCCGATGGACCGCGCGATCGCCTCGAGCGGCGTGCTGGTGGTCGCGATCGACATGACGCTCGCGCCCGAAGCGCCGTACCCCGCGTGCGTGCAGGACGCGAACTACGGCGTGCGCTGGCTGAAATCGAAGGCCGCGGCCTGGAACGGCGACCCGTCGACGATTGGCGTATACGGCAGTTCGAGCGGCGGCCACGTTGCGGAGCTGCTCGCGATGCGCCCGCGCGATCGGCGCTACAACGCGATCGCCCTCGCCGGGGCGGGCAAGGTGGACGCGACCGTGTCCTATGTCGCGATGCGATCGCCGATCAGCAACCCGGTCCTCCGCTTCCAGAACGCCGAGAAGCTGAAGCGCGACGCGATGGTCAAGAACCACGAGGTGTTCTTCAAGCCGTGGGACACGATTCACGAGAGCAACCCGCAGGAGATCCTCGACCGTCACGAGCCGGTCACGCTGGTGCCGTTCCTGATCATGCAGGGTGCGCTCGACGACAACGTCCTGCCCGCGTTCCAGGAGAAGTTCGTCGCGAGCTATCGCGCCGCGGGCGGCGAGTGCCAGTACGAGCTGTTCGAGAACTCCGAACACGAGTGGGTCGCCAAGGAAGGACCGCAGACCGACAAGGCGCGGGCGATGGTGAAGCAATTCATCGCCCGCTCGCTCAAGACAGGGACCCGCAGCCTGTAGCCGCGCCACAGGCGCCACGGAGGAGCAACCACAGAGCACGCGGAGAACGCAGAGGCATTTCTTTACCGACAACGTCCGTGCAAAAAGACTCTGCGAAACTCTGCGCTCTCTGCGGTTGCTTTTCACGGCGGCTATTTCGCCGCCGACGGGCGCGCCGCGGGCTTCAGCGTGAGGCGCTGCACGCGCCAGTTCTGCGCCTCGCCGGTGTAGAGCTCGTTCTCGCTGACACAGTGCATCTGGTGCACCCAGTAGAACTGGCCGACTTTCTTGCCGGTGCTGCCGAACCAGCCGAGCAGGTGCCCCTCGAGATCTTCCTTGTAGATCTTCCCGCCGGCGTCGGCGCTGAAGAGGAACTGCTGCCCCTGCGCGTTCGGCGGCGAGATGCACACCGCCCACGGCGCGCGCACGTTGGTGATGATGCGGATCGGGTTGAGGTCGGGATCGAACACCTGGATGCGCTGGTTGCCACGGTCGCCGACGTAGATGTTCCCTTTCGCGTCGTTGGCGATCGTGTGCGGCGTATTGAACTGGCCCGGCTGGTTGCCGCGCGTCCCGATCGCCTTCACGAACTCGCCGTCCCTGGTGAACTTCGCGACGCGCGAATTGGTGTAGCCGTCGGCGACGAAGGTGTCGCCCTGGAGATCGAACGCCACATCCGTCGGCCGGCCGAAGCTGCCGCCGCGGCCCGCGCCTGAGCCTGGTCCGGTGAGGACGGCGGGATCGGTCTTGCGGCCCTCCTCGAGAAAACGCTCCAGGTAGTCGACCGCCTCGTCCTTGCGGCCGAGCACCATCGTGACGAGTCCCTGCGGGTTGAACTTCATCACCATGTTCGACCCTTCGTCGATCACGTAGAGGTTGTCCTCCTTGTCGAAGCGGATCGCGTGCGCGAACGAGAAGCCGTAGGCGTTCTGGCCCCACTCCTTCACGTACTTGCCGGCCTCGTCGAACTCGAAGAGTTCGGCGGCCTGCGCACCGCGCGCCGGTCCGACATTGCCGCTGCGCGTGTAGACGAAGATGTGCTTCCTGGAGTTGAGCGCGACGCCGACCGTTTCGCCGATCGTATGACCGGTCGGCATCAGCGGGAGCGCAACCGCGTCGTAGGGAATCTGCGGCGTGTTCTTCTCGAGCTCGGTCTGCGCCGCGAGCGCCGCCTGCTGCTCGGGTGTGAGCCCGCGTCCGCGTCCGCCGCCGCCTGGCTGCTGCGCCTGCGACGCCGGTTCCTGCCCGCGCTGCTGTGCGAAGGCGGCAACGCCGATGAGGAGAAAGACAAAGATGACGTAACGCGTCACGCTGGACCTCCTGTAATCCCGTACCCGACCGATGCCAGGTCGCGGCGCGCGCGAGTATAACTCCGCGGCCGCGATCGGCAGCGGCGTGGCGATCACGCGTATCCGCGCCTGAGCAGCCGTCTGGCGGCGACCTGGTAGTAGCCGCTGCCGATCGCCGGAACGTCCCAGCCCATCGCGTCGGCCAGCCGGTCGTAGATGTTGAACAGAAACGCGACCTCGAGCGCATCCAGAATCGCCTGCCTGGATACGCCGGCCTGCATCACCTTCCGGACATCGTCAGCACCGAGGCGGCCGTGATCCAGCGTCATCTTCTCGAGGAGCGCCAGCGTCGCGCGCAACCTGTCGTCGAGCGGCGCCTTCGTGTAATCGTCCAGGACCTGCCGGACCAGCGGATCGCTGGCAAGCGCGGACGCCGCGACCGCGGCGTGCGCGTTGGTTCAGAAGTGACACTGGTTCCTGTGCGAGACGAAGGCGGCGAAGAGTTCGCGCTCGCCGATCGACCACTCGGACGGGCCGCGCATGACGGCGTGCGTATGCGCGGAGTGCGGTCCGCCGAACAGCTGCCGCCGGTAGCGCAGCGTGCGCATGACGTCTGACGCGCGGAAGCCCGAGACGGCCCTGATGAATCGATAGAAGAGCCGCACCGAGATCCGATCGCCGCGTTCGACGGTGGCGAGCCTCATGCCTCCTCGAGCGCCTTGTGCGCGGCAGCGAGCCGCTCCGACGCCGCTCCGAATGCCGCCGAGACGATGATCTCGAAGAGCTGATCCTCGGTGTACCGCGCTCGAAGGGCATCGACGTCCTGATCCGTCACGGTGTAGGCACGCGATCGGATCTTTTCCACGAGCGCCCTCAGGTCCGGCGGGGGATCGCCACGTGCAATTGCCTGACGTAGATCGGCCGGCGTCGCCCCCGATCCTTCGAGCAGCGCCGCCGCGGTCGCGCGCCGGAACGACGCAAACCGGTCGCTCACGGCGCAGATTGTAATGGAACCATCCGAACGCGCGTGTATTCTGTTCTCGCCCCCTACGATCCGCGGCCGACGTGGCGTCACGTCGCGACGCTGTCGTAACGCGACGCGCGAGGCAGGCTGTGATGTCGAATCTGTTCATCTCCTACGGCTGGGACGAATCGGCAGTCGCCAAGCAGGTGTTGTTCGGAAAGGGCCGGCCATCCGACGACGGTCCGGCATTCGATATCCGTGCCGGATGGCGGGATATGGAGCACCCGGCCCGTGGATGACAGGCAGCGGTTAGGCAGGCCGGCCGCGGTGCTCTTCGACCTCTTTCACACGCTGGTCTCGGTGCCGGTGCCCGCGCTCGCCGGCGAACTGCCGGCTGCCGAGCATCTCGGTGTGTGCAGTCTCGAATGGCAGCGCCGCTACCACGACGAGGACGTCTTCGGCCGCTGCGTCGGCCGCGTGACCGACGCCTTCGAGGCGATGCGCCTCGTCGCACATTCGATCGATCCGGCGGTGCCGCTAGCCCGCATCCACGCCGCGGTGGAGAGCCGGCGGCGCTGCTTTGCGATCGGTCTCGTCAACGTCGAGCCTGCGATCCTGAGCGCGCTCGATCGTCTCCGCGCCGCCGGCATTCGAACCGCGCTGGTCTCGGACGCCGGCGCCGACGACGTGGAGAGCTGGCCGCGATCGCCATTGCGCGAGCGGTTCGATGCCGTGGTGTTTTCTTACGCGGTCGGCGTGCGCAAACCGGATCGGACGATGTATCAGCGCGCGCTCGACGGCGTCGGTGTCACCGCGACCGACGCCATCTTCGTCGGCGACGGCGGCAGCGAGGAACATCAGGGCGCGAGAGCGCTCGGCTTGAAGACCGTGCTGGTCACGCGGCTGCTCAGCTACTACCGTGCCGGCGTCGTCGACGCGCGGCGTGCCGACGCCGACTGGGAGTTCGCGGACGTGCCGGCGTTCGTGGACGCGCTGGACCTGTGAAGGTCTTCATCGTCTGTCCCGGCGGCACGGTCCGCCATCAGCCCACGCGCACGTAGCCTTTCAACTGCAGGTTCACCAGCGTCGTCATCGCCCAGAGATCGATCTGCACCTCGGGATTGACCTGGCTGGCCTCGATCTTCCGGCCGATCAGGCCCTGGCCGCACACGCGGATGTCGACGCCGGCCTGTTTGAGCGCGTGGATGATCGCGATATTGGGGTTGTCGCGGTTGTAGCGCTCCTTGTAAGCCTCGTTCGTCATCACGATGTCGATGTCGGGAGTGCGCTGATGGAACATGATCACGATGTGGCGGTGTTCGGCGGGGACGCCGTATTTGCCGAGCGTGTTCACGTAGGTGGCGATCGTCGGCAGCATCGGGTTGACGTCGCCGGGATTCTTGGCGTCCTGTCCGTCGGCGAACACCACCTTGTAGTCGGTCTTCGGGTCGGGGAGCTCACGCGCGCCCGGCAGATCGCGCGCCGCTTCGTAGCCGGGCACGAGCAGGGGCTTGTCCGACGCCGCCTTCGCGGGCCCGAAGGATGCCGATGCCACAACCAGAAGAGCTGTCGCGCCGAACGCCGCAATCTTCATACGTCCTCCCGCCTTCGTCGTTCTCACTTCAACATTCGACCACGCATTCCCAATTCCAAATTCCACATTCCAAATTCCTAATTCATTACGCAGTGGGCTCCCGAGTTGCCTTGTTCGTCGCGCTGATCTGCAGATCGAACCCGTTCGGCGTGGTCGTGTGGTAGCTCTTGTAGCTCGC
Source organism: Vicinamibacterales bacterium (assembly GCA_035259385.1). Lineage (GTDB taxonomy): Bacteria > Acidobacteriota > Vicinamibacteria > Vicinamibacterales > CAVVIG01 > QHWK01. Next base: position 7,835 of record DATFWL010000347.1, read on the forward strand.
CGTGTGGATATCACCGCGTCCGCCGGTATCGACGCGCGCGTTCAGGCCGCGCTTCTCGAGTTCCGCTTTCACCTGATCGGGATCGAACGGCGTGATGCCGAACGCGATATGACCAATCGCCGCGCGACGCGCCGCTGGCGGCGTGGCCGGCGCCGCACCGCGATTGCCGCCGCCGCCGCGGCGAATGATGATGTCGCCGACATCGCCGATCTCGCACTGGTTCTGGCTGCCTTCGTCCTTGCCGGCCTTCCAGCCGAGGAGCGCCACGTAGAACGCGACCGACTCTTTGTAGTTGGGCACCTCGAACGAGATGTGATCGAGCCAGACCGTCTTCCAGCCGGTCGGCGCGAACGGCGCAGCGGCCGCGGTCTTGCCATTCGCGGCGCCCTGACGCCGGTTCTTCCGGCTGCCGTTGCTGATCTGCAGGTTGAAACCGCCGGGATCTTTCACGTGGAAGCTCTGGAAGTCGTCGCGGTTGTCGGCGACCGGATCGAGCCCGCGTTTGCGCAGCTCGGCTTCGACCTTCTTCGCGTCCCACGGCTCGATGCCCCAGCAGAAGCTGTCGAACACGGCGTTGCGGGGCGCGCGCGGCCCGCCGCCGCCCTGGCCGCCGCGACCGCCGTCACCGCGACCGGCTGCAGCCGCGTCTGCTGGCGGCGGCGCGGGCGGAGGTTGATAGCCGCCGCGAATCACGAGGCCGCCCCAGTCGCCGATGTCGAGCACCGCCTGCTTGCCGTCGTCGCTCCTGATTGTCCAGTTCATGAGCGCGGCGTAGTACGCGGCTTCCTTCGAGTAGTCCACGGCCTGACCGGAGAGATGATCGAGCAGCACGGTCCTCCACCCGGTCGGCTCGAACGGAAGCTTTGCAGGAGTCGGATCGCATTCGGGCGTGCCCGCGCGGGCGCCGCCGCACTGTCCCTGCGCGAACGCGGCCGCCGGACGGATCGCGACGGCGATACCCAGGGCCTGCAGCAGATGACGGCGCGAGATTCTGCCGTGATCGAAGTCGGCGAACAGCCTGCCAAGGTCGGCGCTCATCAGGGCTCCTCTGAAAATCGGCAATGAAAATGGACCTCAGAGTATGCGGCCGACCACGAATGCTTGGCAAGCTGACCCGTCCACGGCCGATGCGCCGCATCGCGCCATTTCCGGGCCGTGTGAACCATTGACGGCGCCGGTGCGTATACAGGTCGCGTGAACCACGGGAAAGTCGTCGGTGCCGGTTCGCTGGCGGTCCTCGTCGCGCTCTACGTGGTCGGCGCAGTGAGCGTGCCGCCGGGATCGCTGAGGCACGAAGTGCAGACGCTGCCGCTCTGGTTTCCGATCGTGGCGGGCTTTCAGCGGAAGGACGTCGCGAAATGGGCGGCGCTGCCCTGCCTGGCGTTCTGGCTCACCGTCATGGTGTTCATCTGGCTGTTTCTGCTGGGCTGGGCCCGAATCGTCACCGGCCACTTCACGCCGACCGAGATTGCGATGACGCTCGTCGTCGGCCTCGGATCGGCCGCGGGCCTTACGGCGGGCGCACGGTGGCGAACGACGACGCGAGGGGGCGCGGCAGTTGCGATCGTGATTCTGTTTGGCGCCCTGCAGTTCCTCGCGTTCCGTCTCAGCCTGCTTCCGTACGTCGCCCGCCGGTAGACCCGCCGAAATCTCCGAACGAGATTCGAGCCGCTACGGCAGCCTGCTGGCGGCCGGCACCGGGAACGGGAATCCAAGCACCGGGAATCGGCCGCGCACTTGATCCTGCGCCTGGCAATGGGACGTACACGGTTTTGCGGGTGGCGCGACTTCGACAGCGTCTTCACCCATCACGCCGCCCAACCGGCCGCCGCTCGAGACGCGCCATGTCGTCACGGAGCCGGTCTGAGTCAGCTTGGTGGCTGACTGCGGACTGTCGCGGCCGACGAACTTCGGCGAGACGTCATTGGCGAAGTTGATGCGCGGCGTGATCGGCACCGGCGTACACGCCGGCGTGAACGGCCCACCCGATGGACACAGCGGCAACTGTGGCGGATTGCGGAAGTTCGGATTGTCGAAGTAGAAGACGCCGGCGGCGAGCCGGTGGGTGATGTCGATGGTCCCGCCGTCAGCGCGTGCCGGCTCCATCTGGAATATGCCGCCGCTCGTGCAGTCGTTCGCCTGGATCTTCATCGACACAGCCGCGCCGGCACGACTCAGCTCGAGGCCCTCGTCCTTCGACGACACCGCCACGGGACCGGTCAGGGCGTTGCCGGCACCGAGATCGGCCGACTTGCTGGCGAACACGACGGTGTGCACGCCGCCGGTGATATCGAGCGGGTTCGGCGCGCCGGTCAGCGCATAGTTGGTTACTTCGAACGTTGCCGGGTCGACGTCGAACTCGACGTAGCGCCCGCGCACCGTGATCGTACCGGAGACCGACGAGGCCGCAACGGATGTGGCCGTGTTCCCGGAGATGGTGACCGATCCTATGACGACGGTGAAACCACCGCCCTCACAACCCGCAGACGACGCTGCCGCGGCCGGCCACGCGGTGGCGATCACCAGCGCGGTCGCTGCGACGACCCTCTTCCCGAACGAGATTCTCTCGATCATGCAGCCTCCATGTCGACGTCGCTCGGTCTGACAGGTCGAAGATCCGGCACACGCGCGTCGAGAGCCGATAGAACGGCGATACGGTCGACACCGTGAACGATTCACGCAGGGTGTCGGAAACGTGTCGTGTTTTTGCTCCGTTCATCGGGTGCGCCCGCAGCGACCGCAAATGAAGTACCGCGTCGGCAACCGATTCGTGAGAGACGTCGAGTTACGAGCCGCGAAACCGACTTACGGCGGAAGAAAATGATCGATGCTGATGAGGCCAGTGCGCATCGAAAGCCACCCGACGGCCGCCGCGCACGTGATCGTCCCGTCGGTGCTGAATGCCGCGCGGGCACCGCGCGGACCGTGTTGCACACGGCTCAGCCTTGCGCTTCGTGCTTCGGCCCCGCGTTGGCTACAATCGCGTCGTGAATCACGACTCGGCGCGCGGACCGGCCTTCTACGAAGACTTCTTCGGCTTCCACCGGCCGCCGTTCAGTCTCGCTCCCGATACGCGGTTCCGCTTCCAGAGCGCGTCGCACGCCGGGGCGCTCGATCAGATCACCTACGCCCTCGAACGGCGCGAGCCGATCATCGTCGTCACCGGCGAGATTGGCACCGGGAAGACGCTCCTCTGCCGGACCGTCGTCGAGCAGAGCGGGCGCAAGACGTTCGTCTCGATCATCAACGATCCGCATCTCTCCTGCGACGATCTGCTGAAGCGGATGCTCGAGGACTTCGGCGTCGTGTCGAGGGATCGTACGGTGACGACGCCGACCAGCCGGCACGACCTGGTGCACGCGCTGCAGGAATTCCTCGCGTCTCTGACGCCGATCCAGGCGCATGCCGCCGTCATCGTGGATGAAGCGCAGCACATGCAGCCCGAGGTGCTCGAGCAGATCCGCCTGGTGGCGAACATTCAGGACGAGCACGGCACGCTGCTGCAGCTGATCCTGGTCGGCCAGACCGATCTCGATCGACTGCTGTCGCGACCGGAGCTGCTTCAACTGCGTCAACGCGTGTCGCGATTCGTGCGCCTCGATCCGCTGACGCCGGCCGAGCTGTCGCTCTACATCCAGCATCGGCTTGGCGTCGCGCGTGAGCGCGCCGTGCCGTCGAACTTTCCCGGCGCGCGCGACCTGCAGCGTGAGCTTGCCGAGTGGGACCGCGCCGGTCTGGATTCCGCCTTCACGCCGGAGGCCGTCGCCGCGGTGGGGCGGATCTCGCAGGGCATCCCGCGCGTCGTCAACCTGTTGTGCGATCGCGCGCTGGAAGCGGCCTACGCCAGCAAGCTGCGGACGGTGGACGCGCCGCTGGTCAGCGAAGCCGCGGTCGCGCTGGGTCTCGCGAGCGACGCGGAGTCGGTTGCGCCGGCGGAGTCGGTGTGGCCGAAGCTCGGACCGGTCGCCGACGCTGCGGAACACGCAGAGGCAACCGCCGCCGCGCCACGCGCGCGGCGATATGGCGTCATCGCTGCGTCGCTCGCGGTGGCTGCGGTCATGGCGTGGTTCGGCGTGCGCGAAATCGGTCGGCGCACCGGAGGCGCGAGCGTACCCGGCGCCCAGACGCAGCCGCCGCAACCCGTCGCTCCACCGGAGGCTGCACCCAACGCAGCCGCTCCGGCGCGCGAGGCCGCGACGCCCACGCCGCCCGCACCGCCAGCCGGCGCACCGGCGCCGGCGGCCGCGACGGAACCAGCGCCAGCATCACCAGTCGCTCCAGCTCCGCGAACGCCGGCGGCGGCCGGCGGTTCTGGGGTGCCCTCCGCACCGGCTGGCGACCGCTTCGAGATCGTCGTCGCGTCGTTCCGCACGGCGACGCGCGCCACCGACGTCGCGAACGCGATCGCCGCACTGCCCGAGCCGGTGCGGCAGCGCAGCACCGGAGGATGGCAGCAGGTCCTTGCCGGCCCGTACGCATCCGCCGAACAGGCGCGTGCCGCGCAGCAGCGGCTGGAGCGTGCCGGATTCACCGGCACCCACGTGACACCCGCTGAGCGCTGAACACGCACGCTCTGGAAAATCCCAGCACCCGGCAAATCCGGGGAGTCAGTGAACGAGCGCCGCCCGCCGCACTTCGCTGTGCCGGTAGCCGTACGCGAAGTAGAGCACGACGCCGAGCGCCATCCACACGACCAGCCGCATCCATGTCGCCGCCGGCAGGCTCGCCATCAGTCCCAGGCTGACGACAGCTGACAGCGCCGGCACGTACGGCACGAACGGGACCTTGAACGGCCGATCGAGATCGGGGCGCTGATAACGCAGGAAGATCACGCCGATCGAGACGATGACGAAGGCCATCAGCGTGCCGATGCTCACCATCTGGCCGAGAATGCCAATCGGCGTGAAGCCGGACGCCAGTGCGACCGCAACGCCGGTGATGAGGCTGGTGACGTGCGGCGTGCGAAACCTCGGGTGAATCTTCTTCGCAAAGGCAGGCAGCAGACCGTCGTTGGCCATCGCGTAGAAGATCCGCGGCTGCGCCATCATCATCACCACCATCACCGAGCTCAGACCGGCGATCGCGCCGAGCTCGACGAGCATCGTCATCAGGTGCAGCAGCGCGTTTCCGCCCGACGCCTGCTCGGCGGCGCGAATCGCCACCACCATCGGCGCCGGCGACCCCTTCATCTGCTGATATGGTACGAGGCCGACCATCACGCCGGACACGAGGATGTAGAGCAGCGTGCAGATCAGCAGCGACCCGAGGATCCCGATTGGCATGTCGCGCTGCGGGTGCTTCGCTTCCTGGGCGGCGACCGAGACGGCGTCGAACCCGATGTAGGCGAAGAAGATCACCCCGCCGCCGCGCAGGACGCCGCTCCATCCGTATTCCCCGAACGTGCCGGTGTTCGGCGGAATGAACGGATGCCAGTTCGCGGTGTTGACATACGCCGCGCCGCCCACGATCACGATGAGTACCACGGCGACCTTGATGAAGACGATCGCGGTGTTGACCGTCGCCGATTCCTTGATGCCGACCACGATCAGCACGGTGACGAGCGCGGTGATGATCACCGCCGGCAGGTTGAGCACCGCGGTCACCGGTCCAGCCGCCGTGGCGACGACGGTGCCTGGCGCGGCGGAGAAGCGGGCCGGAAAGTCGACGCCGACGAAATCGTGCAGGAAGCTCGTCAGGTTCCCGGACCACCCCACGGCCACCGTCGCCGCGCCGAGCGCGTACTCGAGGATCAGATCCCAGCCGATCACCCACGCCACGAACTCGCCCAGCGTCGCATAGCCATACGTGTAGGCGGATCCGGCGATGGGGACGGTCGATGCGAACTCCGAGTAGCACAGTCCGGCCAGCGCACCGGCGGTCCCGGCGAACACCATCGACAGCACGATGGCAGGGCCGGCGTTGTCGGCGGCAGTGGTGCCGCTCAGCACGAAGATTCCGGTGCCGATGACGGCGCCGATGCCGAGCGTCACGAGGTTGATCGGTCCGAGCACGCGACGCAGCGCGTGCTCGCCGGTCATGGACGCCTCGGTCTTGATCCGCTCGATCGATTTCGTCGCAAAGATCGACATGCCGCCGACCGTACACGGCCGAGCTGCCGTCGGTCTTGCACGATCAGCAACGTCGTGGGATCGCCTTAGCGCTGACGCGCGGCTGCAGCGTTCGCGCGACAGGAGACGGACCACATCCCTATCGCACGCTGGCGCGGTACTCCGCGGGAGTCAGCCCGGTGTGGCGCTTGAAGCAGCGCGAGAAGTGACTTTGATCGCAGAAGCCCGCGGCGTACGCAATCTCGCTGAGTCCCGCCGGCCCGACCAGCTGACTGCGCGCGAAGTCGATGCGCAACTGCCTGACGTATGCGGCGACGGTCGTCTGGTGCACGCGGCGGAACGTGCGCGCCAGGTGCACCGGATGGACGCCGACCGATTTCGCCACGGCGGCGAGCGGAAGCGGCTCACGAAACCGCTCTTCGATGAGAGCCATGGCAACCAGCAGCCAGACCGGCACGCGCTGCTGTGCCGCCGACTCGTCGCGGCGCGAGGCCTCGGCGAGCACGCCGAGCGCCAGGCTTTCGACCGCCAGCCGCGACACCTCGTCGCGCTGCCGGAACTCGCCGTAAAGCCGGTGCGCCAGGTGCAGCAGCAGCCCGCGGCGGAACGAGACCGATCGACTGAGCAGCGGCGCCTCCTGCCGTGCCCGTTCGAGCCACGCATCGTCCATGTCGACGACGAGACAGCGCGCGCCGCGGGTCGCCACGGCGTACGATCGCGGTTCGTTGGCGCGGCGGAACAGCAGCGTCGACGGACCGTGCGTGACCGTTTCGCCGGCGCCGCGCTCCGTCAGCGACCCGCTGAGGACGAGCACGAATCGCGCGTGCTCATGCGCCTCGCGGTGAATCCGCTGGCCCGGTTCGTAGGCCACCTCGGCAACCACCAGCCCGGTGGTCTTCCGCCATCGGAGGATGGAACCCTGAGTGAAGTCCCTGGGCAGCTTCGCGGTCACAGTGGCTCGGGGCTGATTTTATACCGGTGAAGCCCCACCCCTTTCTGCTACCGTGATCATTCGGCCGGACACGGAGGATGCGTGCGGCATCTCCTCATGCTGACGGCGGCCCTGGCCGTCGCGAGTTGCGGACGCCTGGTGTCCGATCCCGATACGACCACCGTCAGGTCGCTCATCGTCGCCGGCACGCCGCCCACCGTCGGCACCTCGTCGCAGTTCACTGCGGTCGCGGTGCGGGCGGACGGGACGACCGACGCAGTCACGTCGCAGGCGACGTGGCGGTCGTCGAACACCGCGGTCGCCACCGTCAGCAGCAACGGAACGGTCGCCGCCGTGAGCCACGGATCGGTGGAGATCAGCGCGACCTACGCCGGCGCGAAGGGAGCGTTCGCGTTCGACGTCCCGGCGGCGACGTCGTTCACGCTGTCCGGCGCGGTCACTGACGCCACGACGAGGCTGGCGATTGCAAACGCGACGGTTGCGGCGAGGGATGCGTCGGGCACCTCGAAAACGGCGACGACGAACGGCAGCGGCCGCTATTCGATCGCCGATCTGCAGTCCGGCACGCTGGACATCGCCGTCGGAGCGATCGGCTACGCGACGAGCCTCAAGTCCACACGGCTCACCGCGAACCTGACGCTCGACGTCGCGCTGACGCGCGCATCGGATTGCACCGTCATCGGATTCGACGGGCTGTCGCGAAGCGACACCTTCAGCAGTTACACGGCGTGCGGCTTCACCGTCACCGCCGCCACCTCGAACTGGAGCGTGTCGACGGGCAGCGGGCGTCCCGCGCCGTCGGTGCAGTTCACGTCCCAGGCGCGCGCGGCGACGGCTGGAGAAGTGATCGTCTCGTCCGGCGATCCGTTCAAGTTCCAGTCCGCGGACGTGTACTCGAGCGCGACGCCGGTTCTGTACACCATCACCGGCATCGCGAACGGGACCGCGGCATTCACCCTGCAGAACACGCTGACCACGACCGGAAGCTTCGTCGCGGTCACCAGCCCGAAGACGTCGGCGGCGATCGACGCGCTGGTCATCCGTCTGACGACGCCGGTGACGTCGTGCTGCGCGAGCACGATCGGCGTCGACAACATCGTGCTCGCGCGATGATGGATCCGGGCGACTGCCGCCGCGTTTGAAGGCGGACGCTACACCATCGGGCCGAGCAGCAGCGGCCGCGCCTCGCGCGCCCAGCCTTCTTCCCAGGTCGGCCGCGCCGATTTCCTGGCGCCGCTGCGCAGCCGGTCGAGCAACTGTTGATCGTTTGGAAAGGTCTCGAACAGATCGAACAGCACGTCGGCGAGCTGCACTGCGGTGGAGAACAGCAGCCCGTTGTCGCCGTGGCGCACGCGCTCGCCGAGGCCGATGCCGTAGTCGAGGGCGCAGACCGGCACGCCGGCGCCGAAGAGATCGGCCACCTTCATCGGAATGTCGAGACCCGACGACGACCGGTGCAGGCACAACCCGAGATCGGCGCTGCCGACGACTTTCGGATAATCCTCCGGCTCGAGCCAGCGGGCGCGCAGCTGGATGCGGCGCGCGGGAAGCCCGGCGAACCGCCGCTCGAATTCCGCGCGGCGCGCCCCGTCGCCGGTGACGAGGATCACGATGTCCGGGAACCGGCGCTGCGGCGACACCGCTTCCCACCCGCGGATCCGTTCTTCCAGCCGCGGCACCGCGTCGATCACGAGATCGAAGTCCTCGTCCTCGGTCCAGCTGGTGGGACAGACGATGAAGGCGACCGTCCCGCCGTGGACGCCGAGGCGCGCAAACAGCGCCTGGCGCAGTTGTTCGCGCGCGGCCCGCTCCATCGGGACGAAGGTCGCCGCCGGGCGGTCGTAGAGGACCGACGCTTTCGGGACGCCGAAGCGGCTGTCGAGGAACCCGGCGAGGCTGCGCGACACGGTGAGGTTGGCGTCCACGCGGCGCGCGTCGCGCCGCTCGAGCCAGCGGGCGAGGCGCACGGCCGGATGCCACCGTCCGAGCCGGAGCCGCAGCAGCGTGTATCCGAGATTGTGCCAGTCGATCACGAACCGGACGCCGCGATGGCGCAGCGAGAACAGGGCCACCGGCAGCGTCGGAAAGGCCGGCGGGTTCTGGATCAGCACCAGGTCCGGCCTCTTCAGTTTGCGCAGCGTGCGCCAGAGCCGCAGGCTGAGGCGCGCCGCGTCGAGCAGGCCGGCGACGGTGTAGCTCGCGCCGAAAAAGTGGCCGCGCAGCCGCAGCGTCGCCGGATCGAGCCGCCGGATGGTGATGCGACGATCATCGGTCACGGCCTTCGGCAGCGGCGTGCCCTCGAATCCGACCAGGTCGACGTCGACGCCGTTGGCCGCCAGCGCGCGGGCGTGATACAGCATGCGGGCGCTGCGCCCGAGATCGCCAAGCGATACGACGACGGCTCGCATGAGGGAAGTCGCTGCGGGAGTACGGAAAATTATATTACGGACGAGGATCGAGCAGCCGCGCGAGGAGATTGGCCGCGACGCGGCGGCGGTAGTCGGCCGTGGAGCGGATGTCGTCAATCGGCGCGATCTCCTCCATCAGCGTGCGCTGCGCCTCGGCGACGGATGCGCCGCTCGAGAGCGCCGCCTCGGTGCGCGTCGCCCGCACGACCGTGGGCGCGACGCTGCCGAGCGCGATGCGGACCTCCTTGCCGACGGCGCCGGCGATCACCACCTTCGAGATCGCCTGAGCGGCACGCGTGCCGACCTTCCGGAACCACTGGCGGCCCGGAACGGCCGGAACCTCGAACCGCGCGATCAGCTCGTCCGAACGCCGCACCGTCCGCCGGTACCCGGTGTAGAAGGCGTTGAAGGGAACGCGGCGCGTGCCGGCCGCGCGCTGCAACACGACAATCGCCTCGGCGGCAGCCAGCACGGGGAGCGTATCGCCGGCCGGCGACGCGTTGGCGACGTTGCCGCCGAGCGTGCCCCGATTCTGAATCTGCACGCCGCCCACCTCGCGCGCTGCGGCGGCGAGCATCGGCAGCCGGCGGCGCACCAGCGGCGATCGGATGATGTCGCTGTAGGTCGCGAGCGCCCCGATCGACAGCAGGCCGCCGCGCATCTCGATCCCGCGGAGCGCATCGAGCGTCCAGAGATTGAGAAACCGCGTCTCCGCCGTCGTCCCGAAGTTCAGGGCGACATACAGATCCGTGCAGCCGGCCATCGGCGTCAGCGGCCCCTCGTCGCGCAGCATCGTCAATGCCTCGCGCAGCGAGCGCGGCTGCAGCAGCGTGCGATGGAGAATGGACCCCTGCATCCTCTTTAACCGCAGCGAACGCGGAGCGCGCAGAGATTCGTTTTACTCTGGAAAGTCATGCACTTTTCTCATGATGCCGCGGTCGCGGACCAGGTTCCTGACGTTGAAGTTCAGCACCAGGCCGACATGAAGTCCTGAAATCTTCAGATACGAGATCATCTGCGCTTCGTGAACGCGATCCAGCCTGGTCACCGACTTCACCTCGATGACAACGGAGTTTTCGACGACCAAGTCCATCCGGTATGCGCAATTGAGCCGGACATCGTCGTAAACCAGCGGCAGCGGTTTCTGACGCTCGACTTTGAATCCTCGTTTCACCAACTCGTGATACAGAACTGCTTCGTAGGCCGACTCGAGCAGGCCGGGCCGAGAGTCTTGTGAACATCGATCGCCGCCCCGATAATCGCGTCGGTCAACGCATTCAGACGCTCCGCTTCAGAGTGCATGCGCCGGCTGATGCAAACAGCGTCGCACCTTGCCGTCCCCGCGTTTCTCGCCTGATTTCGAGAATCACGGTACTCGAACGTGAATTTGTACGAGATTCTTAAACTCTGCGATCTTTGCGTCCTCTGCGGTTTTTGCCACGCCGCACATTGAGCACGGATCGGTAGATGGCGGAGTAGCCCGTGCATCGACACAGGTTGCCGGCCAGACCGACCCGGATTTGATCGAGACTCGGACGCCTTCCGAGTGCGACGGCCGCCATGATCATGCCGGGCGTGCAGATGCCGCACTGGGCGCCGCCCTGTTCCACGAATGCGCGCTGCAGCGGGTGGCGGCCGCCGAGGCCTTCGATCGTCGTGACCTGCGCGCGGTCGACGTGTGCGAACGGGATCAGGCACGAGTTGACCGGCGCGCCGTCGACGAGGACGGTGCAGGCGCCGCACTCGCCTTCTCCGCATCCCTCCTTCGTCCCGGTGAGACCGCAGTCCTCGCGCAACACGTCGAGCAGGCGTTTGAGCGGATGCGCGTCGATGCGGCGCGCCGCTCCGTTCAGCGTGAAGCGCATGCCATCAGCTTCTCCGGCGTCGCGGGAATCGCGCGGAGATCGAAACCCGCATGCCGGAGCGCGTTGATCACCGCCGGCGCCGGACCGTCAATCGGCATCTCGCCGACGCCCTTCGCGCCGAACGGGCCGTGCGCGTACGGGTTCTCGAGCGTCACCACCCGCACCGCCGGCGTGTCGAGCGTCGTCGGGATGATGTAGTTGGTGAGCTGCGCGTTCGCCATCCGCCCGTCGCGCATCACCACTTCTTCGAGCAGCGCGTAACCGAGCCCCTGCACGCTCCCGCCTTCGATCTGCCCCTCCGCGAGCAGCGGATGAATCGCCTTGCCGATCTCGTGGACCGTCGTGAACGCCACCGGCCGCACTTCCCACGTGTCGCGATCCACCTCGACTTCGACGACGTCGCATGCCCAGCCGTAGGTGCCGTAAGCGTCACCGCGATAGCTGCTGTCGTCCCAGGACATCTCGGTTGGCCGCTCGTATGCCCTGGTGATCTCGAGCGGCCCGTGCCTGCGGAGGTACTCGCGCGGCGTCAGCCCGCCGAGGCGCGTCCGCATCTCCTCCGCGCAGCGTTGCAGGATGCGGCCGACGATCATGCAGGTACGCGATGCGACCGTCGGTCCGCTGTCCGGGACGACGCCGGTGTCGGCTGCGTTGACCTCGATCGCGTCGTACGGCACACCGAGCGTGTCCGCGACGATCTGCGCGTGCATCGTCCGCGTCCCCTGGCCGATTTCAGTGCTCGCGACGAGAATCCGCGCGCCGCGCTCGGTGAGCGCGAGCGATGCTTTCGAGGCGAGCTTCACCTCGCCGCCGCCGGTGAACCCGGAGCCGTGGAAGAACAGCGACAGGCCGATGCCGCGATTGGTGCCGGCGATCGCCTTGCGGCGGCGCCTGAAGCCGGTGCGCTTCACCGCTTCGCGCAGCACCTGGAGCGCGCTGCAGTCGCGGCCGAGCCGCTGGCCGGTGGCGGTCGTATCGCCGGGCCGCAGCGCGTTGATCTCGCGCAGCCGCACCGGGTCGATCCCGAGCGCGCCGGCAATGCGATCCATGTGCACTTCGGTGGCAAACTGCGTCTGCGGCGCGCCGAAGCCGCGGAAGGCGCCGTTCGGCGGCGTGTTCGTCATCGCCGCGCGCCCGCGGATGCGCACGTGGTCGCACCGGTACGGGCCGCTTGCGTGAATCAGCCCGCGCGACAGCACGACCGCGCTCAGCGTCGCATACGCGCCGCCGTCGAACACCGCGTCGATGTCGATCGCCGTCAGCCGCCCGTCGCGCGTGAGCCCGGTGCGATGCCGGATCACGGCCGGATGACGCTTCGTCGTCGCCAGCATGTCCTCGACGCGGTCGTAGACGAGCTTCACCGGCCGTCCTGACTTGCGCGCGAGCAGCGCCGCGTGCCCGGCAATCATCGACGGATACTCTTCCTTGCCGCCGAAGCCGCCGCCGGTCTCGGTCTGAACGACGCGGAGCTTGTCGTCGGGAACGTCGAGCAGCACCTCGAGCGCGCGTTGGACGTAGTACGGACACTGCATCGACCCGTAGAGGGTGATCGCACCGTTCGCGCCCGGGACGGCAATCACGCCGTTGGGCTCGATGTACAGCTGCTCCTGGTGGCCGACCCGATATTCCCCCTCGACGACGACGTCGGCCGCTCGGAAGCCGTCGTCGATGTCGCCCTTGTCGATCGCGATCGATTTGAAGATGGCCGTGGACGCTTCCGCGTCGTAATTCGGCGTTGTCTCCTCGTAGTCGATCTGCACGTCGGCGGCGAGGAGTGCGTCGCGGTCCTCGTGCGCGAGCAGGAGAATCGGCTCTGCGACGTGGCGGATCTCACGCTCCGCGAGCGACGGCTGGTCGTCGTCGATCAGCGCGACGACGTTGCGGCCGGGAATGTCGGTGTAATCGACGATCGTGAAGCCGGAGGTCCCCAGCTGCGGGCGGATGTCGACGATGCGCCCCGCCGGTATCGTCGAGCGGATCGTACGGCCGTGGAGGAGACCGGGAAACGTGTAATCGTCGATGTAGCGCGCCGCGCCGGTCACCTTGTCGACGCCCTCCTTGCGAAGGACGTTGCGACCAACGGATCGGACCACGCGCGGCATCGCGGCGATTATATGAGAGTCCTCCGATCGCAGGCGGCCTACGCGGTTTTTCTCAGGCCGCGCTTCTTGAGCCGCCGTTCGATCATCGCGACGACCGCACTTTCCTCGGCGCTCAGCGCCCGCGTACGGGCCAGCTTCGCTGCGCGCGCGTTGAGCGTCTGGATCGTGGCGCCGTCCATGTAGGCATCGAGAATCGCCGGGTGGATGTAGCACTTGCGGCACACGGCCCGGGTGTTCCCGAGCTTCTTCGCGACCGACTCGATCGCCTTCACGACGTTCCGCTTCGCCTCGCCGGCAGACCTGGATGCCGCCACCTCCGCGAGTGCCTTCGCCGCGAGGACCGTGCCGGCCCAGGTGCGGAAGTCCTTCGCGGTGAAATCCTGACCGCTGATCTCACGGAGATACGCATTGACGTCCGCTGAATCGACGCTCTGCCGCGCGCCGTCGCCGTCCACGTACTGAAACAGCTCGTAGCCCGGCAGATCGCGGCAGGCCTTGACGATCTTCGCCAGCCGCTTGTCCTGCAGATCGATCGCGTGGCCGATGCCGCTCTTGCCGCGGAAGGAGAAACGGACGGTGCCGCCGGAGATCTTCGCGTGCTGATCGCGCAGCGTGGTCAGCCCGAACGACCGGTTGTCCTTCGCGTACTCCTCGTTGCCGACGCGGATCAGCGTCTTCTCGAGCAGCTGGACGACAGCCGCGAGTACCTTGTCGCGGGAGAGCCCCTGCTTCCGGAGGTCGGCGCCGGTGCGGTGGCGGATCTTCGGGAGCGTCCGTGCGAAAGCGATCAGCCGCCCGTACTTCACTTCGTCGCGGATCTCGCGCCAGCGCGGGTGATAGCGATACTGCTTCCGGCCGCGCGCGTCGCGACCGGTGGCCTGCAGGTGTCCCCGTGGATCGGGACAGATCCAGACGTCCTTCCACGCCGGGGGGATGACGAGCGACGTGATCCGGTGCAGCTCGGCCGCGGCGGCGATCGTCCGCCCGTTGGGCGCCAAGTAGCGGACACGCGTCTTCGAGCCGATGCGGCGGATGCCCGGCGTGCGGCGGTGGTCGACGTAGCGCAGGCCGGCGATCCGCGCGCTCTCCGGCGGCGGCACCGGTGCGCTCGCGCGCGCGAGCGAGCGGGCGCGCGCG
>DATFWL010000348.1:0-17477 GCA_035259385.1 Vicinamibacterales bacterium
CCTTCCGCTGATCCTGTGGATTGTCGCTGCTGAAGATCGCGTTCGCCGTCCCGAGCTGGAATCCAGGCGTCGGCGCCGGATAGGCGTTGAGCAGCGCGAGCCCGTTCGCCGAGAGCTGGCTCGCCGGGATGATGTTGCCCGGAAACGGCTGGCCGGTGAGCGGGTTGGTGATCGTGACCGCGCGGCCGAAGTACGGGTTCGCCGGATTCAGCAGCTCGCTGAAGTCGCCCTGGCGCATGGCGAGCGAGGGAACGGTCGCCGTGTTGGTCACGACAGCGCGGTAGTTCACCCATTCCTGCGCACCGAAGAAGAACAGCCGGTCCTTCAAGGGGGCGCCGGGCACCGGTCCGCCGAACGAGTAGCCGTACTGTTTGTATTTGAACGGCGCCGGACCGCTGTTCTCGATGGCGTTGGGGCTGCGATTGCGGGCCCACGTGTTGGCCTGCAGCTTGTCGGACCGCAGGAAGTACGATCCGCTGCCGCTGTAGCGGTTGCTGCCGCTCTTGGTGACGAACCGGATCTGTCCGCCGCTCGCACGCCCGTACTCCGGCATGTAGTTCGCCGTGAGCACCTGCACTTCCTGAATCGCGTCGACGTTCTGGATGCCGATGATCGCGCCGGACGACCGCGTCCGGATCGCCGTCGCGCCATCGATCGTGATGTTGTTCTCGTCGGTGCGGCTGCCGTTGATGTTGAAGCCGCCGTTGCCGAGATCGGAGAAGCCGCGCGAATTGAAGTTGCCGCCCATCACGCCGACCTTGAGCCCGACGACGCCGATCGGATTGCGGCCGGAGAACGCCAGCTGTTCGATGTCCTTGGCCTCGATCGTCTTTCGGAGCGCGACGTCGGTCTGCAGCAGCGGCGAGCTCGCCGTCACCAGCACTTCCTCGGCGATGACGCCGGTCGGCATCGCGAGATCGAGCGTCAGGTTGCTGGTCGCATCGAGCTGAACGTTTTCGCGGCGGATCGTCTTGAATCCCTGCAGCTCGGCCACGATGTCGTAACGGCCGGGCAGCAGGTTGGGGAAGGTGTAGAACCCCGTGCTGTCGGTCACCGTCGTGACGCCCTGCTGCGTCTGCGTGTTGTGGGCGGTGACCGTGACGCCGGGCATCACGGCGCCCTGCTCGTCCTTGATCGTTCCGGACAGCGTGCCTCGATCGAACTGCGCGACGGCGGGCCCTGCGGTGGCCAGCAGGAGCATCGCGACCCACGCGAGCCGATGATAGACGGGCAGCCGCGAGTGACTCTCGATCCGCGCCATGGCCATCCTCCCTGTCCACGGAAAAGCAACCGCAGCGCTGCAGAGATCTGGCTTTCGTTGAAATGAATTCTCTGCGTTCTCTGCGATCTCTGCGGTTGCTCTCCCGCACAAAAGCGGCGGAGGCCGCTGTCTGACAGCGGCGCGCCGCTGAACCAGCCCAGTCGGCGCGGATGATACTCCCGTCGTGTGTCGCGTCGTGCGCGGAATGAATGGGGCAGCTTATCGCGGACTCAACCGTGCGCGCATGTACTCGCGTGTCATACGCGCGATGTTCGAGATGGGAATCTCCTTCGGGCAGACCGCTTCGCATTCGCCTTCGTTCGAGCAGCTGCCGAAGCCTTCGCTGTCGGCCTGCGCGATCATCGCGGTGACCCGCACGAACCGCTCGGGCTGTCCCTGCGGCAGCAGCGCGAGCTGCGAGATCTTCGCGCTCATGAACAGGTGCGCCGAGGCGTTCTTGCACGCCGCCACGCACGCGCCGCACCCGATGCAGGCGGCCGAGTCCATCGCGGTCTCGGCGATGTCCTTGGGGATGAGTACTGCATTGCCGTCCGGCGCGCCGCCGACGTTCACCGACACGTAGCCGCCGGCGGTGATGATCCGATCGAATGCGGTGCGATCGACGACGAGATCCTTGACGACTGGAAAGGCCTTGGCGCGCCACGGCTCGACGGTGATGGTGTCGCCGTCCTGGAAGCGCCGCATGTGCAGCTGGCAGACGGTTGTGCCGCGGTCCGGCCCGTGCGGGATCCCGTTGACCACCAGACTGCACATCCCGCAGATGCCTTCGCGGCAATCCGAGTCGAACGCGATCGCTTCGTGGCCCTTCTTGGTCAGCCCCTCGTTGACGACGTCGAGCATTTCGAGAAACGACATGTCGGGCGACACGTCGTCGGCGGTGTAGTCGACGAGCTGTCCGGCAACCGAAGGGCCCGCCTGCCGCCAGATCTTCAGATTCAGTCTCACGCTGATCCTCAGGGGCTAGGGGCTGGGGGCCAGGGGCTAGCTGCCGTTCTCCCGTTACAGCCAGCCCCAAGCCCCAAACCCCGAGCCTCTACTTGTAGCTCCTCTGCGTCGGATGCACTTCCTCGAACTCCAGCGGCTCCTTGTGTAACACCGGTTCCTTGCCGACGCCGGTGAACTCCCATGCCGCCACGTACGCAAAATTCGCATCGTCGCGCAGCGCCTCGCCGTCGGGCGTCTGGCTCTCTTCGCGGAAGTGTCCGCCGCACGACTCCCGGCGGTGCAGTGCGTCGAGCGCGAGCAGCTCCGCGAACTCGAGGTAGTCGCCGACGCGGCCGGCGTACTCGAGGCTCTGATTGAGGTTGTCGTTCGTGCCCGGCACCGACACGTTCTGCCAGAACTCCTGGCGCAGCCTGGGAATGGCGGCGAGCGCGCGGCGCAGGCTGGCGTCGGTGCGCGCCATCCCGACGTCGTCCCACATGATGCGCCCGAGCTCACGATGAATTTCCCGGATGCCGCGCGAGCCCTTGATCGACAGCAGTCGATCGATCTGCGCCTGCGCGCAGCTGGCCGCCTCCTTGAACGCGTCGTGGTCGGCGGTGACTTTCGGCAGCGGACCGCTGGCGAGGTAGTCGCCAATCGTGTAGGGAATCACGAAGTAGCCGTCGGCCAGCCCCTGCATCAGCGCGCTCGCGCCGAGCCGGTTGGCGCCGTGATCCGAGAAGTTCGCTTCGCCGAGCACGTGCAGGCCGGGAATCGTGCTCATCAGGTTGTAGTCCACCCACAACCCGCCCATCGTGTAGTGAATCGCCGGGTAGATCCGCATCGGCACCTTGTAGGGATCTTCGTCGGTGATTTTCTTGTACATGTGGAACAGGTTGCCGTACTTCTCCTTGATCACCTCGGGGCCGAGGCGCGCGATCGCGTCCTTGAAATCGAGGTAGACGGCGAGGCCGCTGTCGCCGACGCCGCGGCCGTCGTCGGCCATCTGCTTGGCGTTGCGCGACGCGACGTCGCGCGGCACCAGGTTGCCGAACGACGGATACTTGCGCTCCAGGTAGTAGTCGCGCTCGTCTTCCGGGATCTGTTCAGGCGGCCGCTTGTCGCCTTCCTTCTTCGGCACCCAGACCCGGCCGTCGTTGCGCAGGCTCTCGCTCATCAGCGTGAGCTTCGACTGGTGCTCGCCGCTGACCGGAATGCAGGTCGGATGGATCTGCGTGAAGCACGGGTTGGCGAACAGGGCGCCGCGCTTGTGCGCGCGCCACGACGCGGTGACGTTCGAATTGACGGCGTTGGTCGAGAGGTAATAGACGGTGCCGTAGCCGCCGGTCGCGAGGGTCACGGCGTCGCCGGCATGGCGCTCGATTTCGCCGGTGACCAGGTTGCGGCAGACGATGCCGCGCGCCTTGCCGTCGATGACCACCAGATCGAGCATCTCGCGCCGCGCGAACAGGCGCACCGTGCGCTCGTGGACCTGTCGCATCAGCGACGAGTAGGCGCCGAGCAGCAGCTGCTGGCCGGTCTGGCCGCGGGCGTAGAAGGTCCGCGACACCTGCGCGCCGCCGAACGATCGGTTGTCGAGCAGCCCGCCGTACTCGCGGGCGAACGGCACGCCCTGCGCCACGCACTGATCGATGATGTTCACGCTCAGCTGCGCCAGCCGGTAGACGTTCGCCTCGCGCGAGCGGTAGTCGCCGCCTTTCACCGTGTCGTAGAACAGCCGGTAGACGCTGTCGCCGTCGTTCTGATAGTTCTTCGCGGCGTTGATGCCGCCTTGCGCGGCGATCGAATGCGCGCGCCGCGGCGAATCCTGGATACAGAAGTTCAGGACGTTGTAGCCGAGCTCTCCGAGCGACGCCGCCGCCGACGCGCCCGCCAGGCCGGTGCCGACCACGATGATCGTGTACTTGCGCTTGTTCGCCGGATTGACCAGCTTCATCTCGAACTTGTGCCGGTCCCACTTCCGGTCGATCGGCCCCGCGGGGATCCGCGCCTCGAGTGTCATGCGCGCACCCGTCCTCCCTGCGTGAGGTACGCCCAGGCCGCGATCACGATGAACCCCCCGGCGATCAGCACTGCGAGGAGCTTGCCGGCGGTCAGCAGCTTCGGCGTCACGCGCGGATGATCGATGCCGAGCGACTGGAACGCGCTCGAGACGCCATGCCACAGATGCGATCCGACCACCAGCATCGACAGGACGTAGAAGACCACCAGCAGCGGGTTCGAGAAGATCTCCATCTCTTGCCGGTAGAGATCGCGGCCGCCGGCGGCCCATTCGTACTCGTTCGCGCCCCACCCCTCGCGGAACGCCTTCACGTGGAAGATCAGGAACACGATCAGCCACAGGCCCGACGCGATCATCGTCGTCGACGCGAAGGTCTTGCGGCTCGGTTTGCCGGCGCGCTTCTTCTGCACGTAGCCGACCGGACGCGTCTGCTGGTTCGCGAGAAACATCGTCACGGTCTTGTAGATGTGCACGAGAAAGCCGGCGAGGATCACCAGCTCCAGCGGATAGAGCAGCGCCTTGTTGTGCTCGAGCGTGAACGCGTAGCGGTTGTACGCCGCAGGGCCGGCGAAGACGACGAGGTTTCCGCCGATGTGAATGAGCAGGTAGAAGACGAGAAAGAGACCCGACAGGCCGATCAGGACTTTGGTCCCGACCGACGTCGCAAAGACGCCGATTCGTGAAGCCATCGACCCACCAGTGTACTGTTCGCTCGCGAGGATGCGCAACTTCACGCAGATTGCGATCTTGACGGCGCGCGAAGCTTGATGCGACGCTTGCTCGACGAGCGTCCCCCCGCCGCTCACTCACATCGCAACAACGGAGCGCGTGGCATGCGTGGTGATCTCGTACGACTGTTTTTCCTGGTGTCGCTCGTCTCGAGCGGCGCCGCGAGCGCGCAAACCGAGGCGCCGCTCTCGGTCGTCAGCGCGCAGCCGAGCGGCGAGATTCAGAGTCTCGAGCAGGCGGCGGAAATCCGCGTGCGGTTTTCCGAGCCGATGGTGCCGGTCGGACGGATTCCCGACACGGTCACGGTGCCGTTCTTCTCGATCCAGCCGGCCGTCGCCGGCACGTTCCGCTGGGCAGGACCGACGCTGCTCATTTTCACGCCCGATCCGAAGAAGCCGCTGGCGCGGGCCACGCGCTACGACGTCACGATCGCGGCGGGCGCAACCGCGGTGAGCGGCCGTCGCCTCGAGCGTCCGTACTCGTTCACCTTCACTACGCCGACCGCGCGCCTGCTGCAGACCGACTGGTATCGCGCGAACGGCCGCTACGATGCGCCGGCGGTCATCCTGCTCCGCTTCAACCAGCCGATGCGGCCGGCCGACGTGATTGCGCACGTGACGGCGCGTTACGAGCCGCACGAATGGGTCCCGCCGCCGCTCTCGGCGGAGCAGCGCACACGAATGGGTGCGGCCGACGCGGCCCGATTCGATGCCAGGGTGGCGGCGGTGAAAGCGGTCGCGGCGTCGAACGCGACCGTCGCCCTCGCGCTGGCGACCAGCTGGGATACCGAACGATTCCCGCGATCTCCCGATCTCGTCGTCCTGCAGACGACCGGCGCGCCATCGCCGGATGGCTGGCTGAGCCTGACGCTCGACACGCGGTTGCCGGCCATCGAAGGCCGCGCGACGCCGCCGCGAACCCAGACATACGTGGCGCGGCTTGCGCCGGCGTTCTTCGTCACCGGCTTCGGCTGTACCGAGCACTGCGACGGCAACGGCTACAACCGCGCGATGCTGCGATCCGAGACGCGGCTCGACGCGATTCGCCGGGCCGTCGCCGTTCGTGACATCAGCGACCGCGCGCGCGAGGTCCCGGTCCAGCCGTCCCCGACGCCGCGCGACACCGCGCGCAGCCGTGACGAGTCGACGCGGTACTTCTCGCTCGAGGACGTCGGGTTCGCTCGTCAGCCGCCGGCACGCACCTTTGCGATCGCGCTCGACGCCGGGCTGCAGGCCGACGACGGCCAGACGCTCGGCTACCGCTGGGTGGGCATCGTCGAGAACTGGCACGAGACGGCGTTCACCAGCTTCGGGGACGGCCACGGCGTCTGGGAGACTGGCGGCGGTCCGCTGCCGTTCCACGCGCGCAACTTCACCGAGGCGCGACAGTGGGCGCAGGCGATCACGCCCGATCGGCTGATGCCGACGATTCGCGATCTGATGGAAAAGGGATTCCGCGCCGCGCCGCCCGGTGCCGGGACGCGACGCACGCTCGGCGTCACGCCCGATCGCATTCAGTCGCACGGCCTCGATCTGTCGCGCGCCCTGTCGGCGGCCGGCACCGGCCTCGTCTGGGCAGCGATTCAGCCGGGCGCGCCGATTCCGCAGACACACAGCTACGGCAACACGCTTGAACCGACAGCGACAATCGTCCAGGTGACGAACCTCGGCATCACGGTCAAGGACAGCCCCCAGAACACGCTGGTGTTCGTCACCAGGCTCGATACCGGCGCACCGGTCGGCAACGCCGACGTGTCGATCATCCGTACCGACAACGGCACCGCCTGGACCGGAAAGACCGGCGCCGACGGGATCGTCATCGCGCCGCAGGCGCGCCTCAGGAATCCGCGGCAGCCGTACAAGTTCTCGTTCATCGTCACGGCATCGAAGGACGGGGACGTCGCCTACGTCGGCAGCGACTGGAACGAGGGCATCGAGCCGTATTTCTTCGGCACGCCGTATGACGTCACCGAGGCAGAGCCGCTGCTCCGGGGGACGGTGTTCAGCGACCGCGGCGTCTACAAGCTCGGCGAAGAGGTTCACTTCAAGGCGGTCCTGCGCCGCGACACGCCGACCGGGATCCAGACGATCGCCAGCGGCACGCCGCTCTATGTCGCGATCAAGGACAGCCGCGACCGCGTGATCGATTCACGGACAGTGACGATCAATGCATGGAGCACGACGGAATGGACGGCGCGCCTCGCCGGCAACGGCGCGCTCGGCAACTACTCGATCGAAGTGACGCTCGACAAGAGCGCGCTCGAAGAGAAGACGCCGGCACCGCCCCGGGAGATCGACGACGACGAGCCGTGGGAGCCGGAATATCGAAAGATCGTACGCGGCAGTTTCCTGGTGGCTGCGTATCGCCGGCCCGAGTTCCGGGTGGACGTGCAGCTCGGCGCCGACGTGCCGGCGCCAATGGCGGGCGTCACGCTGAAGGGCGCGGTGAATGCCCGATACCTGTTCGGTGCGGCGATGGCCAACCGCCCGGCGCGCTGGACGTTCTCGCGGACGCCCGTGTACCAGGCGCCGCCGCCGGTGCAGAAAGCGTATCCATCGGAACGCTTCGCGTTCGTCGGCTTCGATCGCGACAGGCGCGGCGAAGGGGGCGAGCTCGCCGCCACCTCGGCATCAATCGATCAGCAAGGGCGGCTGACGCTCGACCTCGAGACTCGGCCGAGCGACGGCTTCCCGTACGAATACACGCTCGAGGCCGACGTCGAGGACGTGTCGAGGCAGCACATCGCGAACCGCGCATCATTTGTGGTTCATCCGGCGCCGTGGTACGTGGGCCTCAAACGTCCGTCGCTGTTCGTCGATCGGAAAGAGGGGCTGAGCACCGAAGTCGTCGCCGTCGCGCCGAACGGCACGCCGGTCCCGGGCGTCGCGGTCGACGTCACGCTCGTGCAGATTCAGTGGCACAGCGTGCGCCGCGCCGAAGGCAACGGCTTCTACACGTGGGACACCGAGCGGAAGGAGACGGAGGCGGGCCATTTCACGATCACGACCGGATCCGAACCGGTGCCGCTTGCCGTGCCCCTCGGCGAGGGCGGCTCGTACATGCTGCGAGCCGCAGCCCGCGATGGCGCATTCCAGTCGACCACGAACCTGTCGTTTTACGCACTCGGTGCCGGATATACCGCCTGGGGCCGCTACGATCACAATCGCATCGACCTCGTTCCCGAGCGCGACACCTACAAACCTGGCGAGACGGCACGGCTGATGATCCAGTCGCCGTGGGAGTCGGCGACCGCGCTCCTCACCGTCGAGCGCGAAGGCATCCGGTCGCACTCGCAGTTCGCGCTGACCTCGACGCAACAAACGGTAACGGTGCCGATCACCGCGGCCGACATTCCGAATCTGTTCGTGTCGGTCGTGCTGATCAAAGGGCGCACGAAGGCCGACGCCGCCGACGACACGAGCGATCCCGGGAAACCGGCATTTCGTCTCGGCTACGCACGGCTCGCGGTGGAGGATGCGACCAAGCGCCTGACGATGGCCGTGAAGGCGAATAAAGCGGAATTCCGCCCGGCGGGTCCCGCCAGGGTCGACGTGCAGGTGACCGACAATCTGGGCGCGCCGGCCGCCAGCGAGGTGACGCTGTGGGCAGTCGACTACGGCGTGCTGTCGCTCACCGGGTTTCGGACGCCCGACGTCCTGCGATCGGTGTACGTGCCGAAGGCGCTCGAGGTCATGAACGAGGACAGCCGGCAGCGGATCGTGAGCCGCCGCGTGCTGACGCCTAAAGGCACGGACGAAGGCGGCGGCGGCGGCGACGAAGGCGGCGTCAACGCGGTCCGTCGCGATTTCCGGGTGCTGGCGTTCTGGCTCGGCTCGGTGATCACCGATTCGCGCGGTCACGCCTCGGTCGACGTCAAGCTGCCGGAATCGCTCACGACCTACCGGATCATGGCGGTGAGCGGCGACAAGGCCTCGCGCTTCGGATCGGGGGAGAGCGAGATCCGCATCAACAAGCCGGTGGTGCTGAAGTCGGCGTTCCCGCGCTTCCTGACGCGCGGCGACCGCGCGTACTTCGGTTCAGTGATCACCAGCCAGCTGAAGGAGGCCGGCACCGCCACGATCACCATGCGGAGCCTCGATCCTGAGGTGCTCGAGATCGCCGGCGACGCGAGGCGAAGCGTCCGCGTCGGCGCGAACGCGTCCATCGAAGTGCGTTTCGACGTGGTCGCGAAGAACGTCGGGCGCGCGCGCGTCCAGACATCGGTTCGTCTCGGCGGCGAGAGCGATGCGTTCGAAGAGATCGTGCCGGTGGAAATCACAGTGTCGCCGGAGAGCGTGGCCGCGTACGGAGAAGCTGCGCCGGATGCCGCGCAGCCGCTGTCGATGCCGGCCGGCATCGTTCCAAACGTCGGCGGCCTTCATGTCGAGCTGGCGTCCACTGCGCTCGTCGGTCTCGGTGAAGGCGCTCGCTACGTCGTCGAGTATCCGTTCGGGTGCCTCGAGCAGCGTGCCTCGCGCACGTTCGTGCTCGCGACCGCCGCCGATCTCGGTGCCGCCTTCACGCTGCCCGGGATCGATGCGCGCGACATCAGGCCGCGCGTGCAGTCCTCGTTGCGCGAGCTCGAGACGTTCCAGTGTCCCTCGGGCGGCTTCGCGTTCTGGCCGGGTCATTGCCGCACGGTCTCGCCATTTCTCACCAGCTACGCACTCCATGTCTTCCAGACCGCGGCGTCATTGAAGTACGACGTCAACGCCGAGGTCATGCGCCAGGGATACGACTATCTCGAGCACGAGCTCGCCCAGCCACCGCCGACCAACGAAGGCTGGTGGCCGATGTACACGGCGTGGGAGACGTTCGCGATCAAGGTCCTCGTGCACGGCCGGCGCACTCAGGACTCGAACATCAACCGGCTCTATCAGTATCGCGATCGCATGCCGGTGTTCGCGCTCGCGTACCTGCACGACGCGATGACCGGGAAGGGCGAGACCGGCGCGCGGCCCGCGGACCTGCGCCGGCGGATGACGAACGCGATTCTTCCGGAAGCCGGCGCGGCGCACGTCGAGGAGCTCAACGATCCATATCTCCTGTGGTTCTGGAATTCGAACGTGCGATCGAGCGCCATCGTCCTCGACACGCTGGTGCGGAGCGGCGCCGAACCCGGCGCGGTGACGCCGATCGTGCGCTGGCTGATGACGGCGCGCACGAACGGGCGATGGGGCAACACGCAGGAGAACGCGATTGCCATGCAGGCGCTCGTCGACTACTACCGGAAGTACGAACCGCAGACGCCGAATTTCACTGCAACCGTTCGGCTCGGCACCGACGATCTCCTGCGCGCGACGTTCAAAGGCCGATCGACGGAGGCGACGACGAAAGACGTGCCAATGGCGGCGCTCGCCAAAGAGGCGGCCGCTGCGCGCGACCTGACGCTGCGCCGCGACGGTGAAGGGACGCTGTTCTATGCGGCGCGCCTGACCTACGCGCCCGATGCCGCGGCGCTCACCGCACGCGACAACGGCTTCCGCATCGAGCGGACGTACGCGACAGCCGGCGGCGACGCCGCGGGTACCAGCGTCAAGGCCGGCGATCTCGTCCGCGTGACGCTGTCGTTCGACCTGCCGAAGGAACGGCGCTACGTCGCGGTCACCGATCCGGTTCCCGCCGGCTTCGAGCCGGTCGAGTCCTGGTTCAACACGACGGCCGCCGACGTCGCGAAGCAGACAGAGGAGCAGGAGGGCACCGACACGCCGAGCTGGGAGGACGTGTGGAAACGGGGAACGTTCGATCGCGTCGAGCGGCATGACGATCGTGTCCTCCTGTTCGCGACCCGTCTCGCCGGAGGCCACCACGAGTTTTCGTACATCGTCCGCGCCACGACGGCGGGGTCGTTCCTGGTCGCACCGGCGCAGGTGGAGGAAATGTACGCGCCCGAGATCTCCGGCCGCACCGCTACGGCGACCATTGAGGTGAAGCGGTGACTGCCGGTCACCGTGCGGTCGTCCGTGCGGCTGCCGCCGGGCTCGGTGCGGCCGTCGCGGTGCTGGCGTGGGTTCGGCTGGGCGCGCTTCCCAGCGGCCTTCTCGATCCGCCTCGAGGCGGCTCGACGCTCGTCTACGATCGCCACGGCGAAGTGCTGTACGAGGCGCGCGCCGGCGACGGCAGCCGGTCGGCGGCGCTCGACGCGACCTCGCTGCCGCAGGCGATCGTCGACGCGACGATCGCCGCCGAGGATCGCCGCTTCTGGTCTCACCCCGGCGTCGATCCGATTGCGCTGCTGCGGGCCGCGGCACGCGACCTCCGCTATCGGCGCGCGGCCGAAGGCGGCTCGACGATCACCCAGCAGACCGCCAAGCTGCTCATGGCGCGTACGGCGAATGGCAGCGCCACCGGCCGCCGCGGCATGGTCGCGAAGCTTCACGAAGCCCTCATCGCGATGCGGCTCGAGCATCGCTTCACCAAGCGCGAAATTCTCGCGCTGTACCTGAATCTGGCGCCGTACGGCAATCAACTGACCGGGGTCGAGCGGGCAAGCCGCGCGTATTTCGGCCGCGGCGCCGACACGTTGACGCCGGCGCAGGCGGCGTTTCTCGCCGCGCTGCCGCAGCGGCCCTCGTCGTTCAATCCATATCGCGACCCGACGCGCGCGCGCCGCCGGCAGGAAGCGGTGATCGCGCGAATGGGTGCGCTCGGCCTGCTGCCGCCCGACCGCGTTCGCGAGGCGCTCGACGAGCGGCTCACGCTGATGCGCGAACCGGCGCGCTTCGTCGCGCCGCATTTCGTCGAACGCGTCATCGCGCACGCCGGCGCCAGGCGCGGCGCAACGATGACGACGACGCTCGACGCGGATCTGCAGCGGACGGTGCAGGGAATCATCCGCGCAGAACGACCGGCGCTGGACCGGATCGGCGCCCACAACGTGGCGGTCGCGGTCCTCGACAACCGCAGCGGCGAGTGGCTCGCGTGGGAGGGCTCCGGCGATTACACGGACGCGCGTCACGGCGGCACCATCGACGGCGTGACGACGCCGCGCCAGCCAGGCTCGGCGCTCAAGCCGTTCACCTACGCGACGGCTTTCGAGAGCGGCGACTCGCCGGCGACCGTTCTGCCCGACGTGCCGTCGTTCTTTCCGACCGCGCAGGAGGGCGTCCTCTACGCGCCCCGCAACTACGACGATCGGTTCCGAGGCCCGCTGCTGGCGCGGCGGGCGCTCGCCGGGTCGGAGAACGTGCCGGCGGTTGCGCTCGCATCGCAGGTGGGCGTGCCCGCGATTCTGCGGCTGCTTCGTGCGGCCGGCCTGACGACGTTCGAGAAGACGGCGGCGTACTACGGCCTCGGGCTGACACTCGGAGACGCGGAGGTGCGGCTCGACGAACTCGTCGCCGCGTACGCGATGTTCGCGCGCGGCGGTGTGGCGATTCGCCCGCGGGCGATCCGCACCGCCGACGCGCCAGGCGGCGACGATCGGTTGGTGTCGCCGCGGACTGCCTTCTGGATCACCGACATTCTGTCCGACGACGAGGCGCGCTCGTTCGCGTTCGGACGCGGCGGCAGTCTGGAGTTTCCGTTTCCGGTCGCCGCGAAGACCGGTACGTCGCAGGCGTACCACGACAACTGGGCAATCGGCTACACGCGATCGGTCACCGTCGGCGTCTGGGTCGGCAACTTCGATCGTCGGGCGCTGACCGGCTCGTCCGGCGTCGCCGGCGCGGGCCCGATTTTTCATGCGGTCATGCTTGCAGCGCAGTCGCGCGCAACCGGCGACCTCGCGGCGCTCAGCGAGCCGGCAACGGTCGCCGAGCCCGAGCGCACGACCAAAACGACCGTCTGCGCGCTGTCGGGCATGCGGGCATCGCCGTGGTGTCCGTCGCAGAAGGACGAGTGGATCGCCGCGGACGGGAGCGGCGATCGCCAATGCACCTGGCATGTATTGACGAGAACCCAGAACCCAGAACCCGGAACCCGAGAACCAGAACCAAGGGAACCAGAACCCCGAACCGCGAACTCCGAACCCCGAACCCCGGTTGTCGTCGTCCACTGGCCGTCCGAATACGTCGAGTGGGCGCGAACCGAACATCTGCTGAACCGGACGGTGCCGCTGCCGGCCGCCACGCGGGTAGCCGCGGCGGCGCCGCGCACGATCGCACCGGCGCTGCCCTCCCGCCTGCGGATCGTCAGTCCGCCCGACGGCGCGGTCTACTTGATCGATCCGACGCTGCGCCGCGAGTTTCAGACGCTGCCGCTCAGAGCGGCCGGCGCTGCCGCTGTCGAGTGGCGCATCGACGGCCGTCCGGTCGGGCCCGGCGCGCCTGGTGCCGCGTTCGAGTGGCCGCTCAGTCCTGGCGCCCACACGGTGACGGTCCGTGATCTGCGTGGGCTCGAGGCCAGCGCAGCGATCGTGGTGAAGTGACCGCCGATCGCCTTGACGGGTCCGCAGGATGCCGATTAGCATCAGGAATTTCCTGCCGTCATGAAAATCCACGAGTATCAAGCGAAATCCATTCTTGCCTCGCACGGCGTGCCGGTGCCGCGCGGCGAGACGCTCACGGACACCTCCGAGGCGGCCGCGATCGCGAAGCGGCTCGGAACCAGCGTCGTCGTCGTGAAAGCGCAGATCCACGCCGGCGGCCGCGGCAAGGGCGGCGGCGTCAAGCTCGCCAAGTCGCCGCAGGATGCGGAGCGGCTCGCGCGACAGATGCTCGGGATGACGCTCGTCACGCACCAGACCGGCCCTGAAGGCCGCGTCGTCACGTGCGTGCTGATCGAGGAAGGCCTGCAGATGCAGCGCGAGCTGTACCTGAGCATCGTGCTCGATCGTGCAGCGGGGAAGCCGGTGATCATGGCGAGCGCAGCCGGCGGCATGGATATCGAGGAAGTGGCCGCGTCGACCCCGGAGAAGATTGCCAGGGTGTACGTCGAACCGGGCGTCGGCATCGTGCCGTTCCAGGCGCGGGAGCTCGGGTTTGCGATCGGCCTCGACGGCGCGCAGGTCAACAAGTTCGTCAAGGTGGCCACGGCGCTGTACAACGCCTACCTGGCGACCGACGCGTCGCTGCTCGAAATCAATCCGCTGGTGGTGACCGCCGCCGGCGACCTGCTCGCGCTCGACGCGAAGATGAACTTCGACGACAACGCGCTCTATCGCCATCCCGACATCAAGGAGCTGCGCGATCTCGGCGAGGAAGATGCGCTCGAGATCGAAGCCTCGAAGTTCAACCTCAATTACATCCATCTCGACGGCAACATCGGCTGCATGGTGAACGGCGCCGGCCTCGCGATGGCGACCATGG
Organism: Vicinamibacterales bacterium; assembly: GCA_035259385.1. GTDB lineage: Bacteria > Acidobacteriota > Vicinamibacteria > Vicinamibacterales > CAVVIG01 > QHWK01. The sequence goes on from DATFWL010000348.1 coordinate 14,207, forward strand.
ACATCATCAAGCTCGCGGGCGGCGAGCCGGCCAACTTCCTCGACGTCGGTGGCGGCGCCAACGCCGAGCAGATTCGCAACGCGTTCAAGATCCTGATGTCGGACAAGAACGTGAAGGCGGTGCTGATCAACATCTTCGGCGGCATCCTCCGCTGCGACGTGCTCGCGCAGGGGGTGATCGCCGCGGTGAAGGAGCTCGGCGTCCCGGTGCCGATCGTCATCCGCATGGAAGGCACCAACGTCGAAGAGGGCAAGCGCCTGCTGCACGAGAGCGGCATGAACTTCACGACCGCCGATGCGATGGACGAAGCGGCGAAGAAAGTAGTCGAACTCGCGGGATAGCGCCGCCAGGAAGACACGAAAGCACGACGCGTCGTTTCTCGAGGGAAGACCAATCGGTCTTCGTGCGATCGAGTGTTCGTGGCAACAGACATATGGCAGTACTGATTGATAAATCGACGCGTCTCATCGTCCAGGGCCTCACCGGCCGCGAGGGCACGTTTCATGCGAAGCAGGCGCAGGCCTATGGGACGAACGTCGTCGGCGGCGTGACTCCGGGCAAGGGCGGCACGACGCACGAAGGCTGGCCGGTGTTCGACACCGTGCAGGATGCAGTCAAGCAGACCGGCGCAAACGCCTCGGTGATCTTCGTGCCGCCGCCGTTCGCGGCGGACGCCGTCATGGAAGCAGCCGACGCCGGCGTCGCGCTGGCCGTCTGCATCACCGAGGGGATCCCGACGCTCGACATGATGCGGGCGATGACGTTCCTGAAAGAGCGGCCGAAGACGCGTCTCGTCGGCCCGAACTGCCCGGGGCTCATCTCGCCGGGCAAGGCCAAGGCGGGCATCATTCCGGGAAACATCTGCAAGGAAGGCCGCGTCGGCATCGTCTCGAAGAGCGGCACGCTCACCTACGAGGCGATTCACCAGCTCACGCGCCTCGGCCTGGGACAGAGCACCTGCATCGGCATCGGCGGCGACCCGCTGATCGGCACGTCGCACATCGACGCGCTCGAGCTGTTCGCCCATGATCCCGAGACCGACGCGGTGATCATGATCGGCGAGATCGGCGGCAGCGCCGAGGAAGATGCCGCCGCATGGATCAAGGCCAACTTCAGGAAGCCGGTGGTCGGCTTCATCGCCGGCCAGACGGCCCCGCCTGGACGACGGATGGGTCACGCTGGCGCCATCATCGCCGGCGGCAAAGGGACGGCCGCGGAGAAGATGGCGGCGCTGGCGGCGGCCGGCGTCAAGGTCGTGAAGAGCCCGGCCGAAATGGGCGCGGCACTCAAGACGCTTCTGTAGCTCTCTTGACGACAGCGACAACGGCACGGCTGTGGTTCGTTCACGCGTGATATACTTTTCAGGTTGTTCTGGCTCGGCACAGGCCCGCTGGGAGTTCCTCTATCTCCATTCGTTGTAAGGACTTGAGAATGTCACCGACCGATCTATCCGTTCAGGAGCAACAGGCATCCGCCCATAAACAGCAAGTCGTGAACGACTTCAGCATCCAGGTCGCGACGGTCAACGGCTCGGGAAGCCAGACGGCCAATCTGGTGCTGCTGCGATCGATCCTCCTCATGGGTGTGCCGGTCTCGGGCAAGAACATGTTCCCGTCGAACATCGCGGGGCTGCCCACCTGGTACACGATTCGCGCGAGCAAGGACGGCTACGTCGGCCGGAAGAAAGAAGTCGACTTCCTGGTCGCGATGAACCCGGAAACGGCGAAGGAAGACGTGCTGACGCTGGAGCCGGGCGCCGCCGTCGTCTACGACGAGCCGCTGAAATTGAACGCCCTGCGCAGCGATCTCATCTTCTATCCGGTGCCGTTCGACAAGCTGGTCGCGCCGGTCTGCCCGGACGCGAAGCTCCGGCGGCTCGTGCGCAACATGATTTACGACGGCGTGCTCGCGCGGCTGCTCGGGATCGACATGGCGCGGATGGAGAAGGCGCTCGGCAAGCAGCTCGGACGCAAGGCCAAGGCGGTGACGCTGAACGCGGGCGCGCTGAAAGCGGGCTTCGACTACGCCGCCGCGAATCTCCCGAAGCAGGATCCGTACTGCATCGAGCCGATGAACAAGACGGCCGGCAAGATCCTCATCGAGGGAAACGCCGCCGCGGCGATCGGCTGCATGATGGCCGGCGTCACCGTGGTCGCCTGGTACCCGATTACGCCCTCGTCGTCGCTGTGCGAGTCGCTCATCGGCTACATGAAGAAATACCGCATCGACAACGATGGCAAGGCGACGTTCGCGATCGTGCAGGCCGAAGACGAAATCGCGTCGCTCGGGATGGTGATCGGCGCGAGCTGGGCGGGCGCCCGGTCGATGACCGCGACCGCGGGCCCTGGCATTTCGCTGATGGGCGAGTTCGCGGGGCTGGCGTACTACGCGGAGACGCCGGCGGTGATTTTCGACGTGCAGCGAGTCGGACCGTCCACCGGGCTGCCGACGCGGACCGCGCAGGGCGACCTGCTGTCGGCGGCGTTCCTCTCGCACGGCGACACCAGGCACATCATGATCATCCCCGCCTCGGTCGAAGAGGCCTACACGATGGCGATGGACGCGTTCGATCTGGCCGAACAGTTCCAGACGCCGGTGTTCGTGATGATGGACCTCGACCTCGGGATGAACAACTGGATGTCCGACGCGTTCGAGTATCCGATGCGGCCGATCAACCGGGGCAAGCTGCTGACCGCGGCCAAGCTGAAGGAGATCGGCGAGTGGGGCCGCTACAAGGACGTCGACGGCGACGGGATCGCGTATCGCACGATCCCGGGCGACGGCCTCCCGGCGTACTTCACGCGCGGCTCGGGCCACAACGCCAAGGGACAGTACAGCGAGCGCCCGGACGACTACGTCGAGAACATGGACCGGCTGAATCGCAAGTTCGAGACGGCGCGCAAGTACGTGCCGAAGCCGATCGTGCAGTCGAATCCGAAGGCGAAGATCGGATTCATCGCGTACGGCACGTCCGACTACGCCACCGAGGAGAGCCGGGATCAGCTGCGCGAGGAGACGAAGGTCGAGACGTCGTATTTCCGCCTCCGCGCGTATCCGTTCACGGAGGATCTGGCGGCGTTCGTCGACGCGCACGAGCGCATCTACGTGATCGAACAGAACCGCGACGCCCAGCTGCTGCAGCTGATGAAGCTCGAGCTGACTCCCGAGCAGCAGACCAAGCTGCGCAGCGTGCTCCACTACAACGGCCTTCCGATCGACGCCCGCAGCATCACCGACGACGTGCTGGCGCAGGAGGGGTTCGAAGTGGCAA
>DATFWL010000349.1:0-8538 GCA_035259385.1 Vicinamibacterales bacterium
GAAGGGCGGGGCCTGTCGCGCCGCCGCGCGTGCGCCTTGCTGTCCGTCGCGCGGTCCACCGTCGGCTACGTCTCCCGGCTCATCGCCCGCGACGCACCGGTGCTCGCCCCGCTCCGCACGTTGGCCGGTCAGTATCCGCGGTACGGCTATCGGACGATCCGCATCTTCCTCGAGCGCCAGGGGCACGTACTCGGGAACGACCGCATGTATCGCTTGTGGCGGCAGGAGCGCCTGCAGGTCCCGAAGAAGCGACCGCGCCGACGACTGGCCACCAGCCGCCCGCGGCCGCTGCCGCCGACGGCGGTGAATCACGTCTGGGCGTATGACTTCGTCTTCGATACGTGCGCGGACGGTCGCACGCTGAAGTGCTTGACGGTGATCGACGAGTTCACGCGGGAATGTCTGGCGATCGACGTGGCCGGCGGCATCCGCTCCGGCCGCGTCAGCGAGGTCCTCACGCAGCTCGTCAGCGTTCACGGCGCGCCACAGTTTCTGCGTTCCGACAACGGGCCCGAATTCGTGGCCACGGCGATCCTGCGCTGGCTGCAGACGGCGCAGATCGAAACGGCCTTCATCGATCCGGGCAAACCATGGCAGAACGGCGCCGACGAATCCTTCAATGGGAAGTTCCGCGACCAACATCTGTCGCTGCAGTGGTTTCGCAATCGCGTCGACGCGAGGGTCAGCATTGAAGCCTGGCGGCGCCACTACAACGACGTGCGGCCGCATTCAAGCCTCGGGTACTTGACGCCGGCCGCGTTCAAAGCGAAACATCTGGCCGACGTTGACCGTGGGCGCTCGCCGGCGTTGCCGGCTCGCGCTGACGTGACGACGAACGAAGAACCACTAACTGGTCCGAGCGGCGCTCTTCTCCAGTAGCGATTGGTCCGAAGAAATCAGGCAGGTCAGGAGTTCAGCTTGAACTCGCGGACCGCCACGCCGCGACCCGCGTGCAGGTGGACCGCGTTCGTGTTCTGGACCTGCCACGCAGCGGCCTGAAGCGCGTCGTCGATGCGTCGGCGTGCCGCCTTCTCAGGAGTTTCCGGACGGTCACGGCGATGCGATCTTGCTGAGGATCGTCTGGAAACGGTGTGCAGTCGGGCTGACTGATCGCTTGCCCACTGGACGTCGCCTACCGCACGCCCACTGTCGCCGGCTTGCGTTTCTTGGCAATCCTGACTACAAGCAGCTTGACAGGGGAGACGTTGTCAACGGTGTGGAGTTCGAACGGTTCCTCGTAAAGCACGTCTCCAGCATTGACCGTTCTGGCTTGCTGTCGCTCCTTCTGGTAGACCTGTGAACCTTCAATAATCCACGTTACCGAGTGTGCCGGGTGGTGGTGCTTGCCGGTCAGGCCGGGGGCTGCTTCATCGAGTTCGACCGTGAGTTCCTTCCCCTCGCACCACGCGCCCAAGTCCTTCGTCAAGAGCCTCGTCGTCTTTACCGCGTGCCGATGGGCACTCAAGACAGGGACGCCGAAGTGGCCGACTGCGAGGCCCGCCGCGAACGTCAAGAAGAAAGTCGCCTTCGTCACTGGGCTCTCCCGTCAACGTCTTTCGGCCGATCAGCCTCGACCGAACGCCGTTCAGTTGTGAGCAGCGGACATGACGTCGCGGGAGAGGATACACATTCTTTATCCCGTTGCCATCACCGTGAGACTCCGACTTTTTTTGTCCCCTCGCTGGGCCGGGTTCGCACGCTGTCGATGCGAAGAAATGGCTGTGGGCCGTAACCGTATGTCCTGCTGAGACTTAGGGCATCGCAAGCCTTACGGCGCGGGCGTGAGCCCATGCCGGCGCATGACGTCGGCCATCTTGACGCGGTCGGGCGGTCCACCGGCTGCGGCCACCTCGGCAATCTCGCGGAAATACTGCGGACCAATCGCGGCGGGCGTGACGACGCAGAGTGCCTTCGCGTCTTCGCTGGCGTTGTTGTCGAAGCGGTGAACCGCGCCGCGTGGGATGCAAAGGGCCTGTCCCGGCCGGACGTTAATCGGTGCGCAATCGACGGTCCACGTCAGGACGCCCTCAATCCCATAGATCGTCTCCTCGTAGTGATCGTGGCTGTGCGCCGGTCCGGCGAGACGCTGTCCGCGAGGAACCAAGACCTCGAACACGGCGACGCTGTTGTTCGCCTGTTCGCCAGTGACGAGGAAGTGGACGGTGAGCGGCCCGAGACGGATGGTCTCGTCGGCAGGGTTGACGTGGACGTTGGTCGCGGGCGGCATTAGGGCTCTCCTTGAAGTAAATCGCGTTTACCTGAAGACTGTAAACGCGATTTTACTTTTATGTCAAGGCACTCCTCGCCTCCTCCTACGCCGGTTGCCCCGAAGGAGATGCTGATTGGCGCCCTTCTGCGGGTGCCCGCGCAGGCCATCCACCGGCGGATCATCCGAGAGCTGAATGCCGCCGGGTTTGACGACCTCCGCGTCCCGCACATGCCGGTGCTGCAGTTTCCGGGACCGGATGGGAACCGCCCCGGCGTGCTCGCTGAGGGCGCGGGCATGAGCAAGCAGGCCATGAACCAACTGCTGCGAAGCCTCGAAGACCTCGGATACATCGTCAGGGCCGATTCGCCCGACGAGGGCCGCGCCCGCGTTGTCCGCCTGACCAAGCGGGGACGTGCCGTCTACGCGAAGGCGATCGACATTCTTCAGGACATTGAGCGCGAGTGGAGCGCGGAACTTGGTCGCAAGCAGTTTGCCCAGCTTAAGGCGCTGCTACTCAGGGTTTGGGAAAGCCCGTTGGCGCGGTAGCGCCGCCGAACCGCCCGCTGACTCGTGCACGCACGCTTCCTTGACGGACGCTTTGGCCACGAAAGCAGAATCCGTCGAGATACCATGCTCGCGGGCCGAAGGGCCGCTCGATGAGCGCGGTGAACCACGCTTCGCGATTCATGGAACCTCACTTCGACAAACGGGCGGACGCTCGCCTAGCGCGCCGGAAAGCCGTGGCCATCGACGACGTCCTACCAGATCGCGATCGCGTTGCCGCCACGCTCGAGCGCCTCGGCGATTAGCTCTCGGTACGGCTTGCACGCACTCGCGCTGGGCGCAGACTCGGTCGAGAGATCGCGTCCCAGTCGGTGGACACTTCGCGCTGGTGGCCGGTTTCGACGCGCGGGGGTCGGTGGACACCTGGCCGCCGGGAATTGCAGGCTTTGGTTTCGATTCGCTCGGCCGGCCGCGGCCGTGCACAGGACTTCCTGCAGCTTTCAGATAGCCGCTGATGGTTTTCCCTGCGGACGCCTGTCGTCTCCTCGAAAGGCGAGAGCGTCCAGCCCAGACGACCGAGCGCCCGGATCTGCTGTTGCGTCGTGTCGTCCAAGACGTTGCTCATGCCGGCGACGGAACCTGCGTTCCGCGCTCGCGTCAACGTCTCCGGTCCCTATGCGTGGTGGCCGGTCTTCAGCTGTCGATCAGTGACCGGTTTTGGGTGTCCACCGAGGCCTGAAACCTCCGGCTGTCCCGGCGCGCGGCAACGCCGTGAATCTGCGGCGCCGCATAGTGGCTTGGCCGTCGCCATCTTTTTTGACCACTCAACGATACGCGAAATCGACGGACTGTGCTCTGGTCGGGATGACTGGCGAGTCCACGGCGACGGAGCCACTCGCGATGCCACCGGACCACGGTGTCGATATCTGATCCGCGACCGCGACCAAAGGTTCACGCGCAGTTTCGACACGGTGTTCCGTGGAGATTGGATCCGAATCATTCGGACACCGATTCGAGCGCCCCAGGCAAGCGCCGTCGACGAGCGATTCGTTCGGACGGTTCGTGAAGAATGTCTCGATTGGCTGCTAATGCTGAAGGCGGAGCACCTCTCCGGGTGCTCCGCGTGTTCACGGCACATTCCAACAGCCATCCGCCGCATCGAAGCTTGAATCTGAAACCGGCCGGATTGGAACGTCGACTGAAGAGCTGAGGGGCCGTCACACGCCAACCTGCGTCACGATCGGCTTCGGGATTGTTGCATGAGTCGCGGCGTGCGGCGTGAAACGAGTTTAGGCAACCACAGGATCAGGTTCTTGTTCGATTCTGACGCTTTCGTTGCTGACACTTCTGACAATTTGTTTTCTTGACATCTGCCAGCGCAAGGTCTATACCTCTTCGCTTTCAACGAGACGTCCATGAACTTCCGGGCGCGCTCGTCCTCCTGTAACGCCTCAGCCGTTTCCAACGTTACCAGAGTGTGTACCCATTCCGCGGCGTCGCATAGGGAGCGTGTGTCCATGTTTCTGATGGGCAGGTGGCGCGGATGCGGCTGCAGTTTGATGAGGAAAGGCTAGTGCATAGCGCGCCGCTGGCGAGGAGGGGTGATGAAGGTCTTAGGCATCGTCACCGGGCTGAGTATCGCTGCAGCGATCGCCGCGCCGACATCCGCACAAAATCGAGCCAGGCCGTCTGATCGGGACGGTCACCGACCACAGAGTGCCGTGCTCCGGGCGTCACGGTGACGGCTGCGTCTCCAGCCCTCATCGGCGGTCAGACCACAGTCACGCAGAACGACGGCAGATTTCAATTTCCGTCGTTGCCGCCTGGCACTTAGACACTTACGTGCGAGATGGTCGGGCTTCAAGACGTTCAAGCGCGACGCCGGCACCGACGTGACGATGAGCTCTGAAAACCTTTGCGGAGATTGTTAGCGCGACCAATGAGCGTCAGATCTGTCTCGGCATACGGCTCGGCTGCTAGTTCGTCTCATACTTCGAGAAGGGCGGCGAACCAGAAAGTATCAGCGCTGTTCGGTCTCGTTGAATTCTTGTCGGTCGCCACCAGCGCCGTCGGCGCCACGATGGTCCTGACGGCGCCGCTGGCGTTCGAGGCGGATCACGTGGGCCGCGTGGATAACTTCGACGGACAGTTCAGCATCTGGAACGTCGCGTGGGTTGCACGAACAGTTGTCGTCAACCCGCGGGGCGTCTTCGACGCAAACATCTTTTACCCCGCACGGAATGCGCTCGCGTTTTCCGAACACAACCTCGGGGCAGGCGTTCTCGCGGCGCCACTGTACTGGGCAACGAGAAATCCGTACCTGGCGCACAACGAGGTCCTACTGCTCTCATTCGTCCTCAGTGCGCTTGGGACCTACTACCTTGCCCGGCATCTCACGGCCGATCGGTGCGCAGCGGCCACGGCGGCATTTGCGTTTGCCTTCTGCCCGTATGTGTTTGCCCGCACTCCGCACATTCAGCTCATGATGACGGCGGGACTGCCATTCGGCCTGCTCGCCTGGCATCGGCTCGTTGAGCGTCCATCACTGGTGCGCGCTCTGGTCGTCGGACTCGCCATCGTCGCCCAGGCGCTCTTCTGCGGGTACTACGCCGTGTTTCTGGTACTCATCATTGCGCTTGCCGCGACCGTCTATGCCGCTCAGCGAGGGCGGGCGGGTGAGGGTTGGTTTTGGGCCGTGCACGCCGTGGCATTCATCGTCGCGGCGATCGCCCTCTTGCCCCTGTTCATTCCATACTTCCAAGTTGGCCGCGCGGGGTTTCGCCGCACGCTCGAGGAGGCGGCGATCTTTTCCGCTGACTGGCGCGCATATCTCGCCTCTGGAGTTCCCGCGCACCGATGGATCCTGACCCATCTCAGCGGATGGGCCGAAGTTCTCTTTCCCGGGATCATCCCGACGGTGGCGACAGTCGCGGCCGCGATACGAATTGTTTGGTTCCGCAACAGCCATTCGCCGGAAGATCGCCAGGGCGCGGCACTCTACGGGATTCTGTGTGTCGCTGCGGTGTGGCTGTCATTCGGACCCAAGGCGGGATTGTACGGCTGGGTCTATACGGCGTTCCCAGTCATGCAATGGCTCCGCGCGCCGGCACGCTTTGGCGTGACGGTCGCTCTCTGTTTCGCGATTCTCACGGCGTTCGCGGTTCGGGATCTTCGCCGATCCGTGCGGTCCCCGCGCGTGATCGGACTCCTCGTGATTGCGGCAACCGGTGTTGAGCATGCTGCGCCGCTGCGATTTCCGACGGTCCCGGCGACGTCGGGGATCTATCGCATACTGGCAAAGCTTCCGCCAGGGCCCGTCGTCGAGTTTCCGTACTTTTTCCGACGCGACGATGTCTTCGGACACAGCTCGTACATGCTTCGTTCCACGGCGCACTGGCACCCGCTGATTAATGGGTATAGCGACGTTCTGCCGGCAGGTTTTCTCGACGAGGCGCGCACAATCGCCGGATTTCCGGGAGCGGACGCTGTCCGTTTGCTGCAAGCTCGCGGTGCGCGCTATGTGGTGATCCACTTTTCCGAGTTTGCAGACGGCGGATGCAACATGCGCGCGCGTCTGTTGGCGATCGTGCCGCCCGTGCGTCCGCTGGCGCACGCGGGGGCGGACTACCTCTATGAGCTCACACGCGATGTCCATTCTGCCGATAACAAGTTCGGAGCGCGAGGATGATTCGCAAATGATCGACGGTAGATCCAGCAAGACGACCATGACCTTCCGGGCGCGCGCCTGTTTCTTCAGCTCACCGCTTCTCCCATCAAATCGAGCGTCTGCCGTATCGCATGGCACATTTCAGTGAAGTTTTGCCATAGGCCCGCTCACCGCGCGCAGAGCTGTTCTGCCACTCGAATCGACCGGCGAGTCTGATGGCCGTCCGGCCGAGGAGCCAACCGTTGTGCCGCTGGATCTGTGCCATGCCACGGGCTCGTGTTCACACAGTTTTGCGAACACCGGCGCCGGGACCTGAGACCGTTGACCGGGCCGCCCATGAGCCAGCGGCGCGCGCGAATCGCACGCGGGACTGGTGGGAGCGCCACTATTCTCTCTGCGCGGCCAGCATCCTTGTGCTCGCGCTGTTCAATCTAACGTTCCGCCTGAGTCGGGAGTTCGTGAGCGAATGGGACGAGTCGTTGTACGGCATCAGCGCCTGGGAGGCTCTCACGAGAGGGTCGTGGCTGGGCACGACGTTCTTCGACAGGCTCGACTACTACAACTCGAAACCGCCGTTGATGGTCTGGCTCATCGCGGCAGCGTTCAAACTGTTTGGTCCGGGTCTCATCTCGTTGCGGCTCCCGTCGGCGGCCTGCGCGTGGCTGACCGTTGCGATGCTGCTGCAATGGACGAAGCGATGCTTTGGGCTGCGCGTGTCGTTGCTCGCGAGCCTCATACTGACGACGACCTTTGGGTTCATCTATGTCCATTCGGGTCGAAGCGCAGCGACGGACGCCCCGTTCACCTTGCTGGTCCTCCTCACCGTGATCGTCCTCTGGGCCGAAGACGGCCAGCCCTGGCAACGCGTGTGGCTCGGGCCGATTTTGGCCGCGGCATTTCTCCTGCGCGGCATGGCCGTGTTGATGCCGATGGCGTTGGTACTGATCGCCGCGGCCGCCCGGCCTCGACAACGGCCGACCGCCTGGAGACCAACAGTGGTGGCGGCTGCCCTCTTCGTGTTGCCGGTCGTGGGATGGATGGTCGCCCGCTATCGCATAGACGGCTGGACGTTCATCGCGCGACTGTTCTTGTACGACTTTGTGGCGCGCAGCGTCCGTCCCATCGAAGGACATCCAGGCGGGATTCTCTACTACGTGAACATTCTCCAAAAGCATCACTACGACTGGCTGCTCGCTGGCGCCATGGCGCTGCTGATGTTCCCGCTGTCGGTGGGAAGCATTCGGGTGTTTCTTCGCAATCGTCCCGAGAAACTCGATGTGCGTTTGCTCCTGTGGTGGACCGCCATCACCTTCGCGATCCCCACGATGATGCGAACGAAAGTCCCTTGGTACCTCAATACGTTCTATCCCGCTTTTGCCGTCGCACTGGCGCTCGTGTTGGACCATGCGTTCCGCGTTACCAGCGCGGCTCAGAGCGGCGACGACGTGTGTCACCGCCACCGAAGCGACCCGCATGCTCGGGCTTCGGCCGCGCCTCGTTGACGGTGAGGCCTCGCCCGCCGAGCTGATAGGCGTTCAACTCGGTGATGGCTTTTTGCGCCTCCTCGTCCGTGCGCATTTCCACGAACGCGAACCCGCGCGCGCGCCCCGTGGCCATATCGCGCATCACTGTAACCGTTTCGACGGTTCCCGCGCGCGCGAACAGCTCCTGGAGCTCTGTTTCTCCCGTTTCGTAGGGGAGGTTTCCGACATACAACTTCCGACTCATGAAACTGACTCCTCTGTCGCAGACGCGACAATCGGCACCGTGTCGCGGTGCACTCGTCCCAACCATCCCAAACAGATGCGTGGGTGGATTTCGTCTCGAGCTTAGCAGAACGTCAGGAGGAGCGAGTCAGAAGAGGCTCGTTACGCCTACAGGCGGCACAGCACGCGGCAAGATCCAGGAGAGCATTGTACCACTCCTCTTTACCGGACCGCTGGATTTGTGAACTGACTATCGACCAGCTCACCAGCCGAGCCGGATCGCATTGCAGAGCGTGAATCCGATGACCTCGCCCGTGGCGACCAACGACACCAGGCTGGTCGCAAAATACGGATACACCATGAGCAGCAGCCCGGCAACCATCTGCGGCCATCGGCCTTGTTTCTTGCCGTACACGAACAGGACGAATCCGACGCCGCCCGGGATGAGCGAG
>DATFWL010000350.1:0-5751 GCA_035259385.1 Vicinamibacterales bacterium
GCATGGCCAGAGGGGCCGCCCATCATCGTCACCAGAAAGCCACCGTGCGGCAGCGCATAGAACTCGTCTGTGATCGACGACAGTGGCGGATTGGCCGACGTGATGAACCGCGGCGACGAGGGTGTCGAGACGTCAAAGAAAAATACCTCGTCCTGACTCTTGAGCACACTCAGTAGTCCGCCGCACGCCACGGTCCTTCCGTCACGCGATAATCCAATGTGGTGCGGCTCGTTTCCGCTCGCGCTAGCCGACGGAAACGGCTCGGTTGTGATCACGTGGCCGTAATTCGGCGAGGTCACATCGAAGTCGATGACCGCCAGGAAGTCCGGTGCCACACGAGCCTGATCACCAGCGCACACGAACAGGTACCTTTCCGGGTCGTGATGCCGATCGTCGCGATCAGCGCCGCCAGTCTGGCCGTTTCGACCCTCTTGTCCTCTTGACCATCCCGCCAAGGTTGGCAATCCCGTCGCGGTGAGCGAGGCGGCGACCAACAGGGCTGCAGCGGTGAGCGTCCAAGAAAACTGCGCCATGCTTGTCTCCCTTCAACATCTGCACTCAGAGTGTCTGTCCGTTAGAACCAACGCGCGTCTGTCGCTCTGCACTGAAACATGGCAAACACCGGCAAAACGTTTCATCGGCATTTCAACGACGGGGTGTTCGGAGGTGTAGAATCTCGAACTGCACCGGGAGATAAAGAGATCCCGAAAGCAGACCCGAAGAAGGGCTGGATAGCGAGCCCGCTTACGTTTCGCAAGCTGCTGACATGGCTGGACGAAGGTGTGGACTCGGGCGGTGCGAGATACGTCGAGATGCGCCACAGGCTGGTGTCGTACTTTCAACGAAAACACTCTCCGACCGCCGATGACCTAGCCGACGAAACCTTGAACCGCATTGTGCGCAAGCTGGAGGAGGGAACGATCGCGGACGCGAAGCCTGCCAGCTATTGCTATACGGTCGCCAAATTCGTGTTTCTGGAATCCTTACGCCGACCTGAACAGTTTCAGTCGAGCCCCGAGTCGCTGACCGGTGGGCGTGATAAGCGCTCGGTTGATTCGTTGCTGGCCCGCTCCGACGCCAGCGGGGAGGTCCGAGAGCGACTGCTCGACTGTCTCGAGCGGTGCCTGAGCGAGCTCACGTCGGCTGATCGAGAGCTGATTCTCGACTACTATCGGGACGAACAGCGCGCCAGAATCGATCGTCGTCGGGAGCTGGCCGCCCGGCTGGGCGTGACTCAGAATGCACTCAGCATTCGTGCCTGCCGCATCCGGGCGAAGCTGCAAGCCTGCGTTCGCGAGTGTTCGGGGGAAGGCCGATGACGGCTTGATCGAGGACGAAATGTTTTCCCGGAATTCGTCACGTGTACTGGGAGGGTGTCGCTCTCGGAGAGGCAGCGTTTTCTTGGAGGAGGAAGATGTCCCTTTCGGAGGGACGACTGTCCGATGATCACCACCTGATCCGGTACCTGCTCGGGTCGCTGGCCGAAGCCGAGACCGAACGGCTGGACGAGCTGAGCATTGCGGACGATGAGTGGGCGACTCGGCTAAGCGCCGTCGAAAACGATCTTGTGGATGCATTTGTCCGGGGTGAACTCTCGGGAGAGACACTCGAGCAATTCCAATCGCATTACCTATCCGTTCCCGCCAATCAGGAAAAGGTCAGGTTCGCCGAGACGCTCTTGGCCTACCAGAAGCGGGCCACAGGGTTGGCACGGGGAGCCGCGGGGGTGACACGTGGGGGCGCGGCGTTGGTGCAGAGGGCCTCGGTGCCAGCGGAAAGTCCCCCGGCGTCGGAGGGAGCCGCCGCGTCAGCGAAGGAAGTTGCGTCGGCGCAGCCAGCACGGCGCTCAAATGTTCTTACATCCAGTCGCCGAGTCCCGCTGTGGGCACTTGCAGCGGCAGCGGCCGCACTGCTGGTGCTCGCCACCGGTGCCTATCTCGTCGCTCAAAACACGCGATTGCGACACGAGGTTTCCGTCTTACGGGCGGCTCGTACTGACCTTGAACAGCACGAACAGCTGTTGGAGAATCAATTCAACCAGCAGCGGGCAGCCACGGCGCAGTTGGAGAAAGAGCTTGCGGGTGTCCGCCAGTCGCTCGCCCGGCTCGAAGCGCCCGCATCTCCCGACCAACGTGACGGCAAGGCCCTCATTGCGTCTTTCCTGTTGATGCCAGCGCTCCGCGGATCGAGCGACGTCTCGATGGTGGTTCTCCCCCCAGGAACGACGGATGTCCGGCTTCAATTACAGCTCGAATCTAATGACTATCGTAGCTATAGGGTCACGCTCAAGGAGCCTGCGTCCGCTCGCGTGTTGTGGCGAAGCGCCCAACTCAGGCCCGGAATCGTGGGCGGGAACAAGCTGGTGTCGGTGACCATGCCCGCGGCGCTGTTCAAACCGCGGAACTACAGCATAGAGCTAGCGGGTGTTCGAACTCCCGGCCCGGACGACTTCATTGCCAGCTACGCATTCAAGGTCCTACTCGAGTGACTGCTCGCATCGTCGGCGGAATCGTGCTTGCCGGCGCCTTCTGTGTTGCGCTCGTCGCCGCCGGCTCGACTCAAGGTGAGACAGGCGTTGCGGCGCTCGTGCCGGGCACGATCGTCGAGCGGGAACTAGGCGGTGGAGGACAGCATGTCTACCAACTCGCGATGACGGCGGGGAACTATACGAGCGTGATCGTCGAACAACTCGGTATCGATGTAACTGTCCGCGTGGACGGCGCTGACGGCCTGCCAATCGCGGACTTTCAGGACGAAATCACGAACCACGGCGAGGAGCGTGTGGAAATCGTCGCAGACGTTGGCGGGACGTTCACACTGACCGTCAAAGCCGAATTGAACAATGCCCCCCTCGCCACTTACCGGATCCACATTGCCGACACACGGCGCGCCACCGACGCTGATCGCTCGATGCAGGAAGCCCGCAGCCTGCGAAGATCTGCGGGGCTGCTGCGCTCGGGCGGCAACACGGATGCGGCGCGGCCGCAGCTCGAGCGTGCCTTGACGATAGTCGAAGGGGTGCGAGGACCTGAAGACATCTATGTGGCGAGGCTGCTCGGAGAACTCGCACACATCCATGCGGACAGGCGCGATGCGAAAGCCGAGCCGCTCCAGCAGCGTGCGCTCACGATCGTGGAAAGGACATGGGGCCCGGAACACCCGTTGACCGCATTCATGCAGTCGGGGCTGAGCAACGTGTACTGGCGACTGGGCCAGCTCCGGAAGGCGGAGACGATGGCTCAGCGGGCGCTCGAGACCAGTGAAAAGGCTCTGGGGTTGGAGCATCCGCAGGTTGCCTCCTGCTTGCAGATCCTTGCCATTGTTCGTGAGGAGACAGGCGATGCTCAGAAGGCGGAAGAGCTGTTGCTGCGCGCGATGGCGATCACCGAGAAGACTCGAGGCATCGACAATCTTTTCTACGCAAATCTTCTGAACAACCTGGGTGTCATTTACAAGGATCGCAACGAATTCGAACGCGCGGATCAGGTGTCGAGACGCGCGCTCGCAATTCGCGAGAAGTTGTCGAGCACGGATGACATCTGGATGGCAAACCTTTTACAGAACATCGGCAGCGTTGCGCGTATGAGGGGGGACCTCGCGACGGCTGAAGCGTACACCGTCCGCGCCCTTTCCATCCGGGAAAAGATCGTAGGGCCCGAACATCCCGACATTGCATCGAACCTGATCAACCTGGCCAACATCTACAAGGCGAAGGGCGATCTTGCACGGTCCATCGAGACTCATTTGCGTGCCCTGGGTATCTGGGAGAAGACAAGAGGCCCCTATTCGCCCGGAGCGCAAGTAGCCCTCGGAAATATCGCCCGTGCTTATGCCGCAGCGGGCGATATCCCGAAGGCGATCGCGTTTCAAGAACGCGCCGATGCGGCCCTTGAGAAACAACTTGCCCTCAACCTGGCGGTTGGCTCAGAACGGCAGAAGCTTGCGTTCGTGAAAGCTGTTTCCGATCGCGCCGATCGGACGATGTCCCTGAATCTCAACGCCGCGCCTGACGATCCGGACGCCAGCAGGCTTGCTGCTCTCGTGATTCTGCAGCGCAAAGGTCGTGTACTGGATGCGATGACCGACACGCTTGGGACAATGCGGCAACGGAGCAGAAGCGCCGAGGATATGGACTTGCTGGACCAACTCCGTGAGACGACGGCGCGACTGGCCCAACTTGTCTTGAACAGCACCCAGGAAACGACCGGAGAGGTCCGCCTGACGGCGATCAAGCAGCTGGAAGACCGGAAGGAGAGGTTCGAAGCGGCGATCAGCGAGCGGAGCGCAGAATTCCGGGCTCAGTTACAGCCTGTAACGGTCGAAACCGTGCGGGCGCACGTCCCCGCTGATTCGGCACTAATTGAATTTGCCGTGTTTCGTCCGTTCGATCCAAAGGCCGAGAACGTGAACGACTGGTACGGAGAGCCTCATTACGCGGCTTACGTCATCAGGGGCCAGGCGCAACCCCGTGGGATCGATCTTGGTCCCGCGCGCCGCATAGATGACACGATTCGAAATTTCCGGGAAGCGCTCGCCGATCCGAAACGCGATGACGTGAAGCAGCTGGCACGTGCGATGGACGAACAGGTGCTGCAGCCCATCTACAGGCTGCTGGGTCAGGCGACGCGACTGCTGATTTCGCCCGACGGCGAGCTGAGTCTCATTCCGTTCGAGGCGCTGACGGACAGGGAAGGCCGGTATCTGGTCGAGCGCTACTCCGTGAGCTATTTGACGAGCGGTCGGGATTTGCTCCGGATGCAGGTGCCGCGGATGAGCAAGCGCGAGCCAGTTCTCCTTGCCGATCCGTTTTTCGGCGAGCCACCGGCAGAGCATCATGCGAACGGCATGCACGCGTCGGGCCGCGCTCGACACCGCAGCATCACGAGCGCGACCGACATGACAAGCATGTACTTCGCACCGCTCTCCGGCACGTCGCAAGAGGCCCGAGACATCAAATCGTTGTTCCCCGAAGCTACCGTGCTCAATGGAAGGAAGGCGACGAAGGCAGCTCTCGAACAGGTGGAAGCGCCAAGTATTCTCCACATCGCGACGCACGGATTCTTCGTGCAGGGGACTCAGGGAAACACCAACCCGCTGCTGCGCGCCGGTCTGGCGCTGGCGGGTGCGAACCTGCGTAACGACTTCCACAACGAAGGCATTCTTACGGCATCGGAGGTCTCGAGCTTGAATTTATGGGGCACCAAGCTGGTGACGCTGTCTGCCTGTCAGTCAGGATTGGGCGAAGTCAGGAACGGCGAAGGTGTCTATGGGCTGCGCCGCGCCGTGTTCATGGCGGGTGCAGAAACCCTGGTTATGAGCCTCTGGGCCGTCAGCGATTCGGTCACACGCGAGATGATGACTAGCTACTACGGCGGCTTGAAAGAGGGCCTTGGTCGAGGTGAAGCCTTACGTCAGGCCCAGCTCGCGATGCTGGGACGGAAGAACCGGCAGCATCCCTTTTACTGGGCCAGCTTCATTCAAATGGGTGAGTGGGCGAACCTCGACGGTCAGCGCTAGGGCGCCCGATCGAAGCTGCAAGAGCGGATGCGACACGACGTCGATCCCGCGCTCACGTTGCCCGCTCTAGTCTACTTTCCGGTGAAGAAATGACCGCGCGCAAGGCGATCTGCTGCCACTGCGGCGGCCGGATTGCTGCCCGATCGTTTCAATTCGCTCATGTCGCGATGCCGCGGCCCGCGCGTTTAAGAAGGTCGCGGTGTTCACGAGATTGTCTGCGATGACCCCGAGCCC
>DATFWL010000351.1:0-6735 GCA_035259385.1 Vicinamibacterales bacterium
GTCGTACGCGCCGGCGTCCTCGTAGATTTTCGCGAGCGCGAAGTAGTTCGCCGGCTCGCCTGGCTCGAGCTGAATCATGCGCTGCACGACGGGCTCCGCCTTCGCGGGGTCGTTCAGCTTGTCGGGGCCGTAGGAGGCGACGAGATACTGCAGCGACAGCGTGCCGAGCTTCTTGTTCGCCGGGTCGCTGGACGCGGAGAGCTTCTCGGCGGCCTGCTGATAGTTGTCGACTGCCTTGGTGAGGAGCGCGTCGTTGTCGGGCTCGCCCTTCTTGCTCGGCTTGTACAGGTTGTCGTAGCTGTTGCCGAGATAGAAGTAGGCCACCGAGAGCCCGGGGTCGGCCGCAATCGCCTCCTCGTAGAGACCGGCCGCCTTCTTGTAGTCCTGCGCCTGGTACGCCTGGTTGGCCGATTTGAACGCTTTCTTCGCCTTAATCTCGCCGACCTTCGCGCAGCCGACCGAGGCGAACGCACCCAGGGACAGCACCGCCGCCACCGTCAGCGATGCTCCCGACAAAGATCGCATTGATCCCCCTACACTCTAGAAAATTGCCGGCGCCGAAACCGGGCCAGTATAGTGAAGCAAAAAAACGTACGTCAAGGCACGCCTTGCACTTCGTTTAGACACCGAAATCCATGATTCGCTTCGAGGATCTCCTCGAAAAAGTTCGCGCCTACAGTCCCGACGCCGACGTCGAGCTGCTCCGCCGCGCCTACGTCTTCTCCGCCTTCGAGCACCGGGGGCAGGTGAGGCATTCCGGCGAGCCGTACCTCATCCACCCCCTCGCCGTGGCCGATTTCCTGGCGGATATGAAGCTCGACGCGGTGGCGATCGCCGCCGGGCTGCTCCACGACGTCGTCGAAGACACCCTGACCACCATCGAGCGCATCCGCGACCTCTTCGGTCCCGAGGTCGCCCACGTCGTCGAAGGGGTGACGAAGATCAGCGCCATCCCCTTCTCCTCCAGCGAGGAGCGCCAGGCCGAGAACTTCCGCAAGATGCTGCTGGCGATGGTCGACGACATCCGGGTGATTCTCGTCAAGCTCGCCGACCGGCTGCACAACATGCGCACGCTCAACCACCTGGCCGAGGAGAAGCGCGTCAAGATCGCGCAGGAGACGCGCGACATCTACGCGCCGATCGCCAACCGCCTGGGGATGAGCAAGATCAAGAACGAGCTCGAGGAGCTGTCGTTCCGCTACCTCGAGCCGCAGGCGTTCGAGACGTTGCGCGCGCGGGTGGACGCAAAGCGCCGCGCGACCGAAGGCCTGATCGGCGAGCTCAAGAAAACGATCGCCGCGAAGCTCGCCGAGGCGCAGGTCCCGGTCGTCGAGATCGACGGCCGCATCAAGCGCCTCTGGAGCATCAGTCAGAAGCTGAAGAAGCAGCGCATCGACCTCGAACAGGTCTACGACTTCATCGCGCTGCGGATCATCACCGACAGCGTCAAGGACTGCTACGCGGCGCTCGGCATCATCCACCAGACCTGGTCGCCGGTTCCCGGCCGGATCAAGGACTTCATCGCGATGCCGCGGCCGAACGGCTATCAGTCGCTGCACACGTCGGTGATCAGCGAGCACGGCATGCCGTTCGAGGTGCAGATCCGCACGATGGAGATGCATCGCATGGCGGAAGAGGGCGTCGCCGCGCACTGGAAGTACAAGGAGGGGCGCGCCGGCACCCGCCGCGACGATCGCTACTTCCTGTGGATGCGCCAGCTGCTCGACATGCAGCAGGAAGTGCGCGATCCGCAGGAGTTCATCCAGAACCTGAAAGTCGAGCTCTACCCCGAAGAGGTCTACACGTTCACGCCGAAGGGGCTCGTCAAGGCGCTGCCGCGCGGCGCCACCGCGATCGACTTCGCGTACTCGATCCACACCGACGTCGGGCACCAGTGCGTCGGCGCGCGCGTGAACGGCAAGATGGTGCCCCTCCGCACGCGCCTGAAGAACGGCGACATCGTCGAGATCATCACGCAGGCAGGGCACAAGCCGAGCCGGGACTGGCTCAACTTCGTCGCGACCTCGCGCGCGCGCAACAAGATCAAGCACCTGATTCATGCCGAGGAGAAAGCGCGGGCGGTGGAGCTCGGCCGCAAGCTGTTCGAGAAAGAGGCGCGGCGCTACGACCTGAACCCGAAGACCATCATCGACGGCGCGGAGTTCGCCAAAGCGCTGGACGACTTCGCCGTCGGCAAGGCCGAGGATCTGTTCGCCGCGATCGGCTACGGGAAGGTGCAGCCCAAGCAGGTTCTCGTGCGGCTCGTGCCCGCCGACAAACTGCGCGAGAAGGGGCCCGAGGGACCGGTTGCCTCCGTCGTGCGGCGCGTGCTCGGCACCGGCGAAGAGAAGATCAAGGTCCGCGGCTTCGACGATCTGATGGTGTTCCGCGCCCGCTGCTGCAATCCGATCCGCGGCGAGAAGATCGTCGGCTACATCACGCGCGGCAAGGGCGTGTCGGTCCACTCCGCGACCTGCCCCAACGTCGTGAACCTGCTCTACGATCCCGAGCGGCGCATCGACGTCGAATGGGACAAGACCGATGCGGTCGCCCGCTACACCGTCAAGCTGACGATGGAGGTCGAGGATCGGAAGGGCGTGCTCGCCGCGGTCAGCGCGAAGATTGCCGACATCAACACCAACATCAAGAACATGGAAGCGCGCACCGACGAGGGCGCGAACGCGCGGATCGACATGACCGTCGAGATCAACGATCTCAAGCACCTCGAGAAGGTAATCAAATCGTTGCGCGGCGTGGAAGGAGTGATCGGCGTCGAACGCGCCGGCCGCGCGAGTTAGGCCGGGTGGGTCGGGTAGGTCGACATACATCTTCGATCGATCGACCGGCCCACCCAATCTGCGCGACGGCTGCGAGTTGATTCAACGATCCGACCCACCCGACCTACCCGGCCTACCTGACCTACCCGGCCTCGTAGCTCGCGATCACGTCGATCTCCACCCGCGCGTCCTTCGGCAGGCGCGACACCTGCACGGTTGCGCGCGCCGGATACGGCTCCGGGAAGTACTGTCCGTAGATCTCGTTCACCGCGGGGAAGTCGTTCATGTCCGCGAGGAAGATCGTCGTGCGGACGACGTCGGCGAAGGAGCGGCCGCCGGCCGTGAGGAGCGCGCCGATGTTGTCGAGCACGCGCCGCGTCTGCTCGGCGATCCCGCCGGCCACCATCTGCCCCGTCGCGGGATCGAGCGGCACCTGGCCAGAGACGAACAGCAACTGGCCCGCGCGGACAGCCGGCGAGTACGGCCCGATCGCGGTCGGAGCATCCTTGCTCGAGATCGATTGCTTGGACATCGTGACGGAATGGTGCGTCACGCCCTTCGGGTCACGCTGCCTTCGTGACCTTGCCCGACCGGAGGCACCGCGTGCAGACGCGAATCCGCTGAATGCCGCCGTTGATCATCGCCCGCACGACCTGCAGGTTGGGTTCGAAGCGCCGTGGGCTGACGTTGTTCGCGTGGCTGTGCTGCCGCCCGACCACCGGACCCTTGCCGCAGATTTCGCATCGCTTTGCCATAACGCGCTCGAGTTCCTCAGGAGAAACCCCGATTATATCAGCCGCTACGGGATGATCAAACGCGAGCGCCCCGCCTCGGCATCCGCCTGAGGGCTCTCGTCTGCATCGGGTTTGCGCGCGACGACCCGCAGCAGGAACTCGACGAACGCGCGGCGATTCTCCGGATCGGAGGCTCGGACCTCGTGCACCATGTCGACGGCGCGGCGGAGCACGACCGCCAGGTCGCGTTCGAAGGCGCTCCCGCCTCCTTCGCTGGCCTTCGCGAGAAGCGGCTTCAAGGCGGTCACCAGCCGCTCCGCGGGCAGCGAAGCCGGCCGATGCTCGTAAATGAGGCCGCGCGAAGCGGTCTCATACGTCGACGCCAGCGCCGCCATCGCCTCGGCGACGTCGTCGTCGACCAGCGGCTGAATCTCGGGCGCCTGATATCTCAGGAGGAACGTGTTGATCAGCAGAAAGAGCTGCGACTGCCGCTGGTCGAAGTCGCGCATGACCTGCCGCATCAACGCGATGTCGCGCTGCAGCTGGCGGACAACGACGGCGGCCGGATGCTCGCGGGCGCTGACGAGCCAGGGGCAGTCGCTCGGACACGCAATCTGGGTCAGACGCTTGGTGCCGCAGCACACCGTACAGATCTGTTGGCCGACGGCGGGGCAGCTCCGCCGGGCGCGACGAATTCCGCATAGAGGGCAGACCACCGAACGCATTATTGTATAATCCGCCGAAAAACCTCAGAAACTCATCGGAACGCACCTTGCAGTCGAGCCGATTCGGTTGCTCGAGCCAGGTGGTTTATGAGTGACGTCGTATTTCGCCGCGAGTCGGCGGTCGAGTACTTCAAGGATCTCGTCGAGGTCGCGCTCTCACACCAACGGCTGAACACGCAGGAGTTGACGGCGTATTACGTCGTGCAGCTGCTCGCCAGCTTTCTTCAGCGGCCGCTTTCCGACGATCGCACCGACGCGACGCCCCTGGCCCTGCGGCTCGCGCGGGCGCTCGAAGGGGGCGCCGTGCGGCAGCGCGCGACGCTCCGCGACATCGGCGACGTAGCGCTCTTTGTCTCCGGTTTTTTCTCCGATTCGCTCAACCGCAAGCTCGTGGACATCGACTACTACGTCAGCATCGGCGGCCGCGCGTACAACGCGCTCGGCCGCGTCGAGACCGACACCTTCTCGCCGGTCTTCGCGGAGCTCGGCGAAAAGTTCGTCGGGTTCGTGGACGTCTTGAGTGAAGTCAGCGAACGGACGTCATGCGCGTCGAACAGCGACCTGCTGCGCCTCTACGAGAAGTGGCTGAAAACCGGGAGCCGACGCAGCGGCCAGCTGCTGGTGGAGCGTGGAGTCGTCCCTAACGCGTCGATTACAAATACGCGAGTTCAATGACAGAACCGGTCGATCGCCAGCCTCGGCCGGGCACCCCCTCCGACGGACTGCGTATAACTTAGCCACAGCTCACCAGATTCCCGCACAGCGCAGCGTCTCCTGCAGCGGACAAAAAATCCGCAACGAGCTAGAACCGTCACGCGAGGTCAGGCGTCTAAGGGATCAACAGTTTTTGAACAGACGGTTGACAGCGATGCGAAGCGGCTTACAAGGGCAATATAGACAATTGGTTAGGGTTGCACCTCGTCGGCTGTCCTTTCTCGCAGTGCATCGTTCGGGTGACACCACCGTCCTCGGTAGATTCTGCGGCTGCAGTGCGAGTCTCTCTTGCTATATGACTTTAGTTCAGTTTAAGATTGGCAATTCATTTGCATAACTGGCGGCAATCTTAGCGGCGGCGCCCGGGATGCCCGGGACGGAAGGAGCGGCGGTGATGAAGGACAACCAGAAAACGGCAGCGTCGGGAGCGCCCCGATCACGCTATGCCGAACTGAAACTAATGCTCGAGGAGCGGCGGCGGGAAATCCAGGCCCAAGTCCAGGGCAAGATGCGCGGTGTCCGCGAAGAGGGGACGTGGGGTGGCAAGCTGAACGAAGTCCTCGACGCCGTCGAAAGCGCCGAGGCCGACATCCAGGAAGAGCTGGAATTCTCGCTCGTTCAGATGAAGTCGGAGACGCTCAACAAGATCAACGACGCGGTTGCCCGCCTCGAGCAGGGCACCTACGGCAACTGCTACGAGTGTGGCGAGGAGATCGCCGAGAAGCGCCTGCGCGCGCTGCCGTTCGCGGTGCGCTGCAAGGACTGCGAAGAAGCCCGCGAGGTCGCCGAGCAGCGTGAGCGCCAGATGGCGGCGCGGCGCGGCACGAGCGGTCTGTTCCTCGACATGTAACATCCGGCGGCCCGGACTCGGGGGCTCCGCCGGTGGCGGAGCCCATCCCTCCCCATACTTCGGCCCCCCGAACATCAGGTTGCACGCTGCCGGCCGCTGGACGCGAATCCGCGTCCGGCGACCGGAGATCTGCACTATAAGGAGATCGCAGCTATGAGCGATCAACTCGAGAACCTCAAAGGTGAGGACATCTCGATCGGTGATCGGCCGCTCTCGATTCCGTCGGAGCTGCCGATCCTCCCGCTCCGGGACACGGTCCTCTTTCCCAATTCGTTCATGCCGCTCGCGGTCGCGCGCGAGAGCTCCGTCCGCCTCATCGACGATGCGATTGCCAACGGCAAGCTGATCGCCGTCTTCACCCAGCGCGACGCGGCCGTCGAGGAGCCGGCACAGAGCGATCTCTTCACCGTCGGCACGGCGACGCACATCCACAAGATGTTCAAGCTGCCGGACGGCAGCCTGCGCCTCATCGTCCAGGGGCTCGCCCGCCTCAAGCTGGACGAGATCGTCGCGACGCAGCCGTATCTGCGCGCGCGCGTGAGCCCGGCGACCGAGGGCACCAACGACGCCGATCGCCTCGAGATCGACGCGCTGGCGCGCAACATCAAGACCAATTTCCAGCAGGTCGTCTCGCTGTCACCGCTGCTGTCCGACGATCTCCAGACGCTGGCGATGAACATCACCGAGCCGGGCCGGCTCGCCGACTTCATCGCCTCGTCGCTCTCGACGATCAGCACGGCGGTGAAACAGGAAGTGCTGGAGACGCTCGACATTCGCACGCGCATGGACAACCTCAACCGGATCCTGATCAAGGAGCTCGAGGTGCTCGAGCTCGGATCGAAGATCCAGTCGCAGGTGCAGTCGGAAGTCGGCAAGAACCAGCGCGAGTACTTCCTGCGCGAGCAGATGAAGGCGATCCAGAAGGAGCTCGGCGA
>DATFWL010000352.1:0-26618 GCA_035259385.1 Vicinamibacterales bacterium
TCGAATTCCTGGATGCGGACCTGTTCGAGACCGACGCGGCGGAACTGCGCCGCGATCCAGTCGGTGGTCATCTTGTCGTACGGCGTGCCGGTGATGCGGCCCCAGTACTGATTCCCATCGTCGCGGCTCTTCCGCGAGATCGCGGTGATCTCGTTGATGTAGCCCTTGATGCGGCGGCCGCTCAGTGCCGCGTACGCCTGCTCGGACGGCGGCAGCGGCCAGCGCAGGTACTCGTCGTCGGGCAGCCACAGCGGCGGCTGCGCGGGGCCGGACCGTTCGCCGCCGCCCGGTTGCGCCTGGGCGGCCCGGCCCTGTCCGCGCTGCGCGTGAAGAGGGACGAGGGACGACAGCACGGCCAGGCCGACCGCCGCCGACGCGATAGCCGTCACAGCTCGCATGGTGCACTCCATCTCCGCTGGCGCCGAGTCGGTTGAACTCGCCGATCGTCCTGAGCGCGGCAAGGCGTCAGGACGCGCTCAGACGACGAGCGGGGACCGCTTCGGACTGAGCGACCGGGATTCGAAAGGTGTGCGGACTATAGTCCAAAACACGCGGGATCGTGACGTGTCGATTTTCCGAGCCTTCACGAAGCGTTACGTTCAAGCGGCGACGATTCGTGCGATTGGAAAGATTCGCGCGGTTGGTATCGCGACCGGCCCAGTCGGAAGCTGGACCGGTGCGACGGCGAGGCCGAACGCCGATCCTGGGCACTGGTCTCGGGACCGGCAGGCAGGCGCGGAGAGACGACGTGGCGGGCGTTCATCCGGGCGCACCGCCAGAGCCTGTTGGCCCTCGACGTCTTCACGGTCGACACAATCCGGCTGCAGCGGCTCTCCGTCCTCTTTTTCATCGAGGTGAATTTCGCAGGAAGGGCCAGCCCGCTGCTTCGTCGCCGCACGGGTCAGCCTATGATCAGTGACCGCAGGCCGTACTCGGCCCGAGAGGTATCGCGTGGAACGTCACAAGAAACTCGCCATCCTCGTTGGCGGAGGACCCGCACCCGGCATCAACAGCGTGATCGGCGCGGCGACGATCCGCGCCGCGCTCGAAGGCATGGAAGTGGTCGGCGTCCGCGACGGCTTCGAGAGACTGATGCACGGCGACATCGAACACGTCATACCGCTTACGATCGATGCGGTCAGCCGCATCCACTTTCGCGGCGGGTCGCACATCGGGATCTCGCGCGCGAATCCGACCGGCGATCCGAAGCACCTCGAGAGCGTCGTGATCTCGCTGTTGCGACTCGACGTCACGGGACTGCTCACGATTGGAGGCGACGACACGGCGTACTCGGCGATGAAGGTCGAGGAGCGCGCCAGCGGCCGCATTCACGTCGTGCACGTGCCGAAGACGATCGACAACGATCTCGACCTGCCCGCAACGGTCGACACCTTCGGGTTCCAGACGGCCAGACACCACGGCGCGGAGATCGTGAAGAACCTCATGGTCGACGCGAAGACGACGTCACGCTGGTACTTCGTGATCACCATGGGGCGCAAGGCCGGCCATCTCGCGCTCGGGATCGGCAAGGCCGCCGGCGCGACGCTGACGCTGATTCCCGAGGAGTTCCCCAAGCCGCTGCGGTTGAAGACGATCGTCGACACGCTCGTCGGCGCAATCATCAAGCGTCTGAGTTACGGACGGCGCGACGGCGTCGCCATGATTGCCGAGGGCGTCGTACTCGACGTCGAGCCGGGCGATCTGTCCGCGATGCACGAAGTCGAACGTGACGCCCACGGGAACATCCGCATCGCCGAGGTGAACATCGGCGAGATCCTCAAGGCACAAGTCGCAGCCCGACTGAAGGACCTCGGCATGAAGGCGACGCTCGTCGCCAAGAACATCGGCTACGAGCTCAGGTGCACCGATCCGATCCCGTATGACATGGAGTACACGCGCGACCTGGGGTACTGCGCCGCCAAATACCTTCTGGCTGGCGGGAATGCGGCCATGATCTCGATGCAGGGCGGCCACTTCGTGCCCATCCCGTTCGCCTCGCTGCTCGACAGCGAGACGGGGCGGGCCCGCATCCGGCTCGTCGATACGCATTCCACCCGGTACGCGATCGCACGCCGCTACATGATCCGCCTGCGCCACGACGATTTCGACGATCCGCACGAGCTCGCGAAGCTTGCCGCCACTGTTGGCATCCCGCTCGAAGAGTTCCGCCGGCAGTTCGAGTACCTCATCGGCTACGAGCCGCCTCCGCTCCTGATGGACGCGGAAGGCGAGGCGGAGAGGAAACCCGCAGCTGGCGTCGGCGAGTGATCGGCCGCCGCATCGCCTCCTGGGGCAACGCCGTCCGTTTTGCCCGGAGAGACCCTTGATTAATGGTAACCATCTGGTTACGATGTCTGGTAACCGAATGGTTACGGTAAACAGCAGACCGCGGGATGCGGTGTTTCGAGCCATCGCCGATCCAACACGCCGCGAGATCCTGCGGCTGCTCCGGGGAGGTCAGCAAACGGTCGGTCAACTCGCGTCGAACTTTCCGACGAGCCGCCCCGCGATCTCCAAACACCTGCGCCTTCTGCGCTCGGCCGGTCTGATCGTGACTCGCGAGAGCGGGACGGCCCGGCTGTGTGAGTTGAACGCCAAGCCGCTGCGCCTCGTGGACGACTGGCTCAGGGACTACGAAGCGTTCTGGCGCGAGTCGCTGCGCAGCCTCAAACGACACGTCGAGGGGCGCCGGTGAGTCGTCCCTCCGGCACTCCGATCATCGAGGAAATCACGATCGACGCCCCGGCGGAGCGAGTGTTCGAGGCGCTCGTGAACCCGGACGAGCGGGTGAAATGGTGGGGCGCGGAAGGATCATTTCAAGCCACACAGATGGAATCTGATTTGCGCCCCGGAGGGCGGTGGCGGATGCGGGGCCTTCGCATGAACGGTCAGCCGTTTGCAATTGTCGGAGAGTACCGCCAGGTCGTCCGACCGCGCTTGCTCATCTTCACGTGGCTGCCCGATTGGCAGGAAAACGCATCGGTGAGTCTGGTGCGCATCGATCTGGAAGAACACGATGGTGTCACAACCGTGCGCCTGACCCATTCAGGGCTCACTGACGAAGCTCTGCGCGCGGGTCATCGCGGCTGGCCCCAGATTCTGGCGTGGCTGCGAGCGCATGCCGAAAGACTCGATCCACGCGCAATCCAGTAATTGTGCGCGCCATCGGACGGTTGCCGTATGGGGATTCGGTGCGGCTGGGAGGATATCAATATGGCTACGGTTCAAGTGCGATATATCGTCAACGATGTGGATGCCGCGATTGAGTTTTATGATCAGCACCTTGGGTTTCAGACCGTCATGCATCCGGCACCAGCATTCGCCATGCTGTCGCGAGGCGACCTCCGCCTGGTGCTGAGCGCCCCGAATCCGGCGGGGGGAGGCGGTCAGTCCATGCCCGATGGAACCCAGCAAGAGCCAGGCGGTTGGAATCGATTTGCGATCGAAGTGGACGATCTCGCGTCGACCGTGGAGCATCTGAGGCACGCTGGCATCCATTTTCGAAACGAGATCGTCACAGGTGTCGGAGGCAAACAGATCATCATCGAGGATCCCTCCGGGAATCCGGTGGAGCTGTTTCAGCCGGTCCTGAGCGAAGCTCGCCTGGGCTCCAAGTCATGATCAACGCCATGGAGCCTCTCGACGATGACCGCCGAATTGCGGTCGCAGTGGTGCGGCAGCACAATTGGTGAAAGGCTGAGAGGAACGCACCCACGCGCTGAAATCGCACCTTCTTGAACAAGCCGCGGCGTCAGGCCGCTCGAACCCCGTCGCGGGTATTGAAGAGTAGGGGTTGCTTTGCTCGCGGCGGCGGTTTGGCCGACTCGTTCAGTCGCTCGGCGTGCGCGCCGACAGCCGCTCGAAGATCTCGAGTTCTTTATCGGCGAGCGCCTTCTGCCCGGTCCGCTGGTACGCCTGCGCCAGCCGGTAATGCGCCTGTGCCAGATCGGGCTCCAGCCGCGCGGCCGCCTGCAGTTGCTTGATCGCATCGGCATAACGCCGCGAATCCGAGAGCAGGATGCCAAGCTCGAGGAAACCCTTCGCCAGCGTCCGATCGAGGGTGACGGCACGACGCAGCAGCGTTTCCACCTGGTGCAGATCCGCCGGCGGCGCTGCCTGCCCCTTCCACAAGCTCATTGCATAGTGAAACTGCGCCAGCGCGTCTGCCGGATGCGCCTCCGCGAAGCGGGCGAGCCGCTCGGTGATCTCGCCGCCCAGCGCCGGAACGACACCATACATCTCGCCGAGGAACTGGTACGGCCGCGGATCGGACGGCGCCAGATCCGCCGCGCGGACGAACGATCTGACCGCATCCTCATGCGCGCCGCGCGAGTACTGCGCGATGCCGAGGCCGACGTGCAGCCGCGCCGAATCGGGATGCCGCTCGACGCCGGCGGTGAACACCTGCGCCGCCTCGTCGTAGGCGTGCAGCTGCAGCAGATTGTCGCCCCAGTCGAACAGGTGCTCCTCGGTCGGATCCATATGCGCGGCGCGCTGATACTCTTCCGCCGCGGCGAGCAGGTTTCCGCCGCGCTCATTGACGTCGGCGAGTAAGTTGTGCAGCTCCGCCGTGTCGCGTGCGGCGATCATCTGCAGGATCAGCGCGCGCGCTTCGTCGAGCTGTTTCAGCTCGAGCAGCGCCAGCGCGAGATCGTGGCCGCTCGCGTAATCGGCGGGATCGATCGCGCGCGCCCGCCGCAGGTGAGGCAGCGCCGCCTGTAACTTGCCCTGCTGCAGGTAGAACGAGGCGAGCTGATACTGCGCTTCGAAGCTGTCGGGGGTTCGCCGCGCCGCGTCGAGGAGGCGCTGCTCCATCGCCGCGGCCGGCGCCGCGCCCGGCGGGCCGGTCTGCGCCACGACTCCCGCCCGCGCCGCCACCACCAGCAGCGCGAGCGGGAGCAGAAACCGGACGCGCTCTACCAATAGAGCTTCACGCCGAGCTGCACCTGGCGCGGCACGTTGCGCATGCTGGTGATGCTCGCGAAATTGCGCGCGTCGAGGTAGTTCAGCGATCCCGGCAGGTTGAACGCCGCAGTGTTCGTGACGTTGAAGATCTCTACGCGGATCTCGAACTGCCGGTCGCTGGCAATCCGGAACTGCCGCGCGACACCGAGGTCGAGCTGACGCAGCGGCGGACCGGTTACCTGGCTGCGCGAGCCGCCGAGCGGACTGAAGTCGGTCTGTCCGATCGTCTTCACCGGCGCGGGGTCGGCGAAGGCCGCCGGGTTGTAGAACTGATCGACGTCGTGCTTGCCTGAATACGGATCGCCGACGACCAGCGCATAGCATCCCAGGCCGTTGCCCGAGGTGTTTGTTCCGGCGGCTGTCGACACCGTGCACGGGATGGTCTGCGCCTGGCCGCTATAGAGCGACAAGACCCAGTTGGTCCGCCATCCGCCGAGCCACATGCCGCTGCCGGGCAGGTCGTAGTTGCCGCTGAAGACGAACGCATGCTTGGTGTGGAACCCGGACAAGCCGATGTCGTTCGCCAGATCCCAGCCGACCAGGTCCGGGCCGCGCAACCCGCCGACGCCGCCGCCGGCCAGCGAGTCGCCGGCGTTGGTCTTCGAGTCGCTGAGCGTGTAGCTCGCCAGGAACTGCAGGCCCGCGTGATAGCGCCGTTGGAACTTCAACTGCAGCGAGTCGTACGAGCTCACGCCGACGGTGCGGACCAGCAGCGAGCCGCGGGCGAAATCGGGCCATTGCACGTACGGCTGCGGATTGGTCCCGGGCGGCAGCAGCACCTGCACGTTGTTCATGCCGGTGAAGGTCTCGAGATTCCGTCCGCGCGTCCCGACGTAACCGACTTCGACCGAGTGCTGCGGCATTACCTCGGTCTGCAGGGTCACGTTGTAGCTGTGGTACCGCGGCGTCTTGTAGTCGTACTCGACGCCGCGCAGCGTGAGGCCGTTGGCGTTCACGGCGAGCGGATCGAGCACCACCCGATCGCGCGCGTCGAGACCGACCAGCGATCCGTCAGGCAGCCGGTTCGGCGCGGTGTCGTTCGGTGCCTGGTAGATCAAGGTGTACTGGAACGGGTAGTTGTAGCCGAGGCTCGGGTTGCCGCCGCGGTTCTCGAACGCGCCGTAGAACAATCCGTAACCCGAGCGCAGCACCATCTTCGGCGTCAGCTCGTAGGCGGCGTCGAGCCGCGGCGCCAGGTTGTTGTGCGGCATCGGGCCCAGACCGCTGCCGAACTCGTCGGTGTAGACGAGGTTGATGCCGTCCTTGGCGAGATTGCTGACGAAACTCGGCGACAGCGGCTTGTTCTGGAACTCGGCCGGAATCAGGTACTGCGCCGGCGGCCCCGGCACCATGTTGGCCTGCTCGGACTGCCGCTCCTGCTCGCGGCTGAACCAGTCCCAGCGCAGTCCGTAGTTCACCGTCAGCTTCGAATTGACTCGCCAGTTGTCCTGGCCGTACGCGCCGTGGTAGGTCTTGAACGCGTCCACCGATCCGAACGGCGACGCCCGCAGGACCGTGAGCCCGCCGAGGAAATCGACGCCACCGGCGACGTTCGATGGGATCTGATTGAGCAGCATCTGCGCGCGCGCCGTGCTGTTGTCGGCCTGGTTGACCAGCGAGGTGTAGCGGCCGTCCCAGTTGTATTCGCCACGCGCGTACGGCGGCTGCGTCGATCCGAAAAAGATGTACTGGTACATGTAGCCGCCCTTGAAAGCGTGCGACTTGTACACCTTCGTCAGGTTGTCGCTGAACTGCGCGGTGTTGCTGAACCGCTCGCTGACCACCCAGCTGGCGTGGCCGAGATCGCTGAGGTTGCCGATCTGCAGTAGCGGCAGGCCGCCATTGCCGTCCAACTGCGGGATGCCGAGAATCCCGTACTTCGCCGGCAGGTTGCTGGTGTCGTCGCCGTTCGGCTGCAGCCGGAACGTGTGCTCGCGGCCGACGCCGAACCTCGCCTCGTTGATCAGCGTCGACGAGAACATGTGCGTGTGGCTCGCGGCGAAGCCGTTGACGCGGACCTTCTCGTCGCCTTCCGAGAATCCGCCGCCGTCGCCGTCGCCCTCGAACGGCGACGGCCGCACCTTGTGGTTGTTCGAGAAGCTGTAGCGGACGAACAGCCGATCGTTGCCGCTGAAGTTGTGGTCGATGCGCGTGTCGAACGCATGCGTGTCGTCGGTGTTGGTCCGGTTGACGACGTAGTTGTTGTTCAATCCGGACTGGTTCGGCGACGGATAGAGCTGCATCAGCTTCAGCGCGTTCGGATCGATGCGGCCCGCCGGGATCACGTTGCCGGCAAAGTTGTCGCGCACGTAGCCGGTGCGCACGGCGACGAGGCCGGTGAGCGGATCGACCTGGCCGGCCTGCAGCAGGCGCGTGGTCGCCGGATCGAAGATCGTGCCGCGCGGGAAGCTGCGGCCGAGGACGTCGGCGCCGACCGTGCCGCTCTGCAGCGAGATCAGATCGGAGAAGTTGCTGAACCCGCTGGCCCGCTCGAGCGCAGTCGGCACGCTGCGCACCCAGGTGCGCGACTGCTTGGTCGGCGTCCCTTCGTAGTCGAAGAACCAGAACGTCTTCGAGGCGATCACCGGACCGCCGGCGGTGACGCCGAACTGGTTCGAGAGGTACTCGCCTTTCTTGACGCCGGCGCGCTCGGCGAAATAGTCGTTGGCGTTGAGCGCATCGTTCCGGTGGAATTCCCACACCGTCCCGCGCAGCTTGTTCGTCCCCGACTTGAGCGTGGTGTTCAGCACCGCGCCGCCGGCGCGTCCGTACTCGGCGTTGAACGAGCTGGTGAGGATCTTGATCTCGTCGACGGCGTCGATCGGCGGCTTGACGACGTAGGCGACGCCGCTGAGGAAGTCGACGTTGCTGGTGTTGTTGTCGATGCCGTCGAGCAGGTAGTTGTTCTGCGCCGGCCTGACGCCGTTGGCGGCGAACATCAGCGGCGCGCGCGCGCCCGGCTGCGGCGGCGTGACGCCGGTGGTCAGGCGCGCGAGCACCGTGTAGTCGCGGCCGTTCACCGGCAGGTTCTCGATCGTCTCCGACTTCAACGTCTCGCCGACGCTGCCCGATCCGGTCTGCAGCACCGGCGACTCTGCGGTAACCAGCACCTGCTCGCTGATCGCCCCTGGCTGCAGATCGAAGTCGACGCGCACCTGCTCCTGAATCCCGACGGTCACGCCCTGGCGCACGCCCTTGCTGAACCCGGGGAACTCGATCTCGATGCGGTAGGCGCCGGTGCGGATCGGCGTGAAGATGTAGGTGCCGTCCTCGCGCGTGACGGTCGTCAGCGTGAGCGCCTGACCTTCATGCGTGATGGTGACCGTCGCGCCCGGCAGCACGCCGCCCTGCTGGTCCTTCACGATGCCGGTAATCGTCCCGGTGTCGACTTGTGCGAAGGCTGGCGCGGAGAGGAGCGCGGTGAAGGCGAGCGACGACAGGCAGCGCCGGATTACTGAAGGCAGGATGCTCATTCCGTCCTCCGTGCGAAGCGACCGCGTGACGCAACGATCGATCCTCCCGAGCGGGAACGAAGCTGGCAATGTCGGCGGGAGACTAGCTTGACCTCTCACGTTTTGCAAGCCTATCCTCCGTGCCAATCCTGCGTGATCGAGTCGTGAAGCTCATCATTGGCAGCACGCTCGCCCTCACTCTCCTCTCAGCATGGCAACGCGCGAGCGTACGCGACGCAGTCGCCGACTTTCGCGACATTGCGGCAGCCGCCGGGCTGACCGCGCGCACGATCATCGGCGGCGAGCGCACCAAGCAGTACATTCTCGAGACCACCGGTGGCGGCGCAGCGATCGTCGACTACAACGACGATGGATGGCCCGACGTGCTGCTCGTCAACGGCACGCGGCTGGCATCGCCGGAGAGCGAGGCCGCGCCGGTGAGCCACCTCTATCGCAACAATCACGATGGTACGTTCGCCGACGTGACCCGCACGGCTGGTCTCTCGGCGACGGGCTGGGGCCAGGCGGTCTGCGCCGGCGACTACGACAACGACGGCCACGTCGACCTGTTCGTCACCTACTACGGTCAGCAGATCCTGTATCGCAACCAGGGCGACGGCACGTTCGCCGACGTCACGCGCACCAGCGGGTTGTCGCAGCCCAAGCCGCGCTGGAACACGGGCTGCGCGTTCCTCGACTTCGACCGCGACGGACGGCTGGATCTGTTCGTGTCGGCGTATGTCGATTACGGCGACGCGACGAGGTTCGCGCCGGGCAGCCGCGACAATTGTTTTTGGAAGGGGCTCGGTGTGATGTGCGGACCGCACGGGCTGTCCGGCTCTTCGAACGCGCTCTATCACGCCAACCCCGACGGCACATTTACCGACGTGTCAGACCGTGCCCGCCTGCTGACGGCGCGGCCGGCCTTCGGGCTCACGCCGCTCGTGCTCGACGCCGACAACGACGGCTGGCCGGATATCTACGTCGCGAACGACTCGACGGCGTCGCTGCTGTTTCACAACAACCATGACGGCACGTTCAAGGAGATCGGGCTGGCGGCCGGCGTGGCGCTGAACGCCGACGGCCGCGCGCAGGCGGGCATGGGGGTGAGCGCCGGCGATTACAATCGCGACGGGTGGCTCGACATCATCAAAACGAACTTCGACGACGACACACCGTCGTTGTACCGCAACCTGGGCGGCGGCACGTTCGAGGACGCGACCGCCGCCGGCGGACTGGGCGTGAACACGTCCTACCTCGGCTGGGGCGCCGGCTTCATCGACGTCGATCTCGATTCGTGGCCGGACATTTTCATGGTCAACGGCCACGTCTATCCGGAGGCCGATCGGATCGGCGGCCGCTACAGCTACGCGCAGCAGAAGCTGCTCTACCGCAACCTCGGCAACGGGCGATTCGAGGACGCGTCCACGCGCGCCGGAGCGGCGATGCTCGAGAAGAAAGCGGCACGGGGCGCCGCGTTCGGCGACCTGTTCAACTCCGGCCGGCAGGATATCGTTGTCAACAACATGAACGACGCGCCGAGCCTGCTGCACGACTGCGCCGCGCCGGCCGGGCACAGCATCATCGTGCAGCTGATTGGCACCCGCTCGAACCGCAGCGCAATCGGCGCGCGGGTCACGGCATCCATGGCGGGACGCCGGCTCATCGACGAGGTGCGCAGCGGCGGCAGCTTCTGCTCGCAGAACGATCTGCGCATCCACTTCGGCCTCGGAACGCGGACCCACGTCGATCGACTCGAGGTGGCTTGGCCCAGCGGCGCCGCGGACGCGATCGCCGGCATCGACGCCGACCAGATCGTCGTCATCCGAGAGGGCGCCGGCGCGGTGAAACACGAACCGTTGACGCGGAGTACGCTGGCGGCCTGCGGGCGCCGCTGAGACGCGTCGACCCGAGGCGGGCATGGCGAATTCCGCGATGATGCTGCGGCGGCGCGAAGCGCTTCGCGTCCTGGCGGCGTGCATGGCCGACTGGTGGCTGCCGCGTCAGCTGTTCGCGCAGCGGAGGTCCGCGCGCCCGCGCGATCGCCGCGTGATCGTCGTCACCTTCGGCGGCGGCGTTCGCTACGAGGACACGCTCGCGCGCGAGGGCTGGGTGAACATCCCGCACCTCGCGTCGGACCTCGTGCCGCAGGGGCTCGTCTATCCGGTCGCGCGCCACGAAGGGCTCACCGGGCACTTCAATTCCACCGGTGCGCTGATCACCGGTACTCGCCAGAACGTCGACGCCTACGGCAGCGAGCCGCCGGTCACGCCGACCATCTTCGAGATGTTCCGCAAGGAGCGCGCGCTGCCGCCCGAGGAAGCCTGGTTGATCGCCACCAACAAGAGCTTCGGGCTGATGGGCGGCACCAGGCTGCGATCGTTCGGCGATCCGTACTCCGCCAACGTCGTGCTGCCGAAGCAGATGTTGATCAGCACGATCAAGGCGGCGGTGAGCACCAACGCCGGGCCCGGCGTCGAGGATCGGCGGGCGCTCGCCGAGCGGATGATGGTCGCTCTCGACGAAGGCTACGAAGGTTTCGGCTGGCGGGTGTACGAGTCGAGCCGCGTGCTGAGCGCCGACGTGAAGGCCAGCCTGGCGAAATCGCTGCTCGCCTACTTCAACGATCCGGCATCGCCGACCAGCGGCGACGAGCTGACCTTCTTCATGGCGAAGGAGATCATGAACCGGTTCGCGCCGTCGCTGCTCGTCGTCAACTTCTGGGACATCGACATCGCGCACTACGGCGCCTATTCTCTCTACCTCGAGGCGATCCGCCGGACCGATCGGCTGGTGCACGAGCTGTGGCAGCACGTGCAGGCGTCGCCGCAGTACCGCGATCGCACGACGCTGCTGGTCGTACCCGAGATGGGCCGCGACAGCGACGTCGCCGGCAACGGGTTCGCCAACCATCGCAGCGGCGACGAGTCGTGCCGCCGTGTGTGGCTGGTGGCGGTCGGCGCCGGCGTGCCGAAGGGCACCGGGACCGAACGTCCGATCCGCACGCTCGACGTCGCGCCGACCGTCGCGGACATGCTCGGGTTCAAGATGGTGGAGTGCGAGGGCAAGCCACTCGCCGAACTGACGTAACCATGCAGTTCACGTCGCCGCTCACCGGCGTGGCCGCCACACTCGCGCGGCAGTACGGCGAGACGCTCGCGCGTCTGCCGGCGACCGTACATGCCTTCATTCTCGTCGAGCTCGCGAAATGGCCGCTGCTCTTCACTCCGGAGCAGCGATATCAGCGTGCGCTGCTCGATCATCTGTCGCGCACTCCGCCGCACGAGCTGGAGCGGGCGGTCGCTGCCATCGCACGCATCGAAGCTGAGTCGGGCGTCGCCCGGCTGGGCGAGCGTGACCCGGCACGGTTCCAGGATGCGTCGCAGGCACTGCTGCGCACGCGCGGCCTCTTCGCCAGCTGGCGCGGAGAGGTCGACGCCTTCTTTCAGACGATCGATCCGCGCCTCGAGGCGGAGCTCTATCCCGCCGACGCGCCGCGCCGGCTCGTGGTCCTGATCTACGGCAGCGGCATCGCCGTCCAGCGCGACAGACTGTGGAGGCCATTCAAGGGGATGGGCGTGCGCGTCCCGCTGAATCTCGAGAATGCCGGCACGACGGAGGAATTCCTTCGCCAGCTGGCCGGCGAGGTGGAAGCCGGCCGCGGCGCGCCGGCGTTGTTCACCCAGACGATCGACTCACCGCTCGACGGATGGATCGTCGAATCGGACGACGCGCTGCACGCGCTCTGCGGGGCGGCTACGCCTGCCGCGTTGACCGGTCTCAGTTACGACCGTCTCCGGCCGTATCGCGACGATCTGACGCGGGCGCTCTACCGCAAGGTGCAGGACGGCGTCGACAGCCCGCAGGCGTTCGCCGCGTACGCGCGCAGCCTGCGGATCGTGCCGCCGTCGGGCACGCTGCTCAATCCGGCCGACATCCTGCTCGCCTTCGTGCGCGACGTGCTGATCACCGGTAACGGCACGCTGCTCGTGAACAACACCTTCGTCGAGTGGGCAACGATTCAGGCGCTCAGGCGCGCGCAGCCGCGCATTCTGATCACCCGCTTCGGCGTCCGCGACAAGCTGAAGCCGTTCAGCAGCATGGTCCTGTTCTCACAGCCGCGGCCGACCGATCACGTGCCGATCGCGCAGGACCCGGCCGGATCGTTCATCGATGTCGAGCAGCTGTCGTATTACATCTGGTTGAACGCCGAGAAGAATCCCGCCTACCGCACCCGTACGTTGTATCTGTTCCTGGCCGAAGGCGCCGACGAGATGCTCGCGATCCGATCCGACGCGCCCGCTGCGGTGCCGCGGCGCTCGACAGCCGTGCGTCTCGCCGATGTCCGCGCCACCATGGCGCACTGGCTGGGCGCGCCGACGGCGCAGGGAGCCGGGCAGCCGATCGGCGAGATAGTCGGCTGAGAATCGGACCCGGAACCGTTACCTCACTCGGCCGAGTGCCCAGACATATGTCGGCGCCGGGCGGATTCACTCGGCGGAGTGTCGGACCGCCAGATCCCTCAGCCGGCGCAGATAGCCCGGCACCGCTGTGGTCGGATCGCCCGACGCTTCGTACTCGAGCTGTTCGGAAATGCCGTTGCGTCGTGACCGTCACGACATGATGATCTCCTCTGTGCCAGAGGTGGAGTGTTCGTGGTGTCCCGTCTGAACGGCGCACTCAGGCATCTCGTTCGTCGCTTGACGGGTACGACAGTGCCTTCGGGAGCGGTGGCGGACGCGCTGGCGGAGGGCGCCGACGCCGCCAACGGCGACGTCTTCATCAGCTACGCCTCGGACGATCGGGCTCGGGTGTTGGCAATCGTCGCGCAATTGAAGTCTCGGGGTTTTTCGATCTGGTGCGATGTCGAGGAGCTCAGAGCCGGTCAGAGGCTAGATGTTATTCACGACCGCATCTGTCGGTCCTCCGTCTTCCTGGCGATGCTCTCCAGGAAGAGCCTGACCTCGCGGTGGGTGAGGGATGAGATCAACACTGCTGTCGCGGTCAGCAACGAAGGCAAGCCATTGACGACCGTGGCCATCCGCCTCGATCGCGGTCTCGATCTGCCGCCGATGCTCAAGAGTCGCAAAGCGGTCGACATCTTTGACGTCGGTTCCCCGGCGCAGATTGCCTACTTGGAAGCGACCTTGCGCGACAGTCGCATCCCGCCCACCGTCATCGAACAGTTCCGAACATTCGTGGAAGGCTTGCCCATCGTCGGCGGGGACCTTGGAATCCACCTCAGCACAGCCCATATGTTTGCCAATCCCATCGCGTGGGCGAATCGCTTCTGTGGACGCTACGGCTCCAGCGAGGGTCGCGAGGCCGCGGAGAAGCAAGCGCTCTCGACGCGAGGCGCAATCGTCGAGCGCCTCGAGAGCGCGGGAATGACGCCAGACGTCCGAACGCGCCTGCTCGATGCGATCGACCGAGCGCTTCCCGTTCCGTTCCTCAGCGGGGAGGGCAAGGCAGAGGTGTTGAGCACGTTGCGCGGCGCTGACGAGGAGCTGCTGGCGCTGGCGAGCTGGATGTACGAAGTCTGCAATCAGAGAAGCGTCCGGGGCAGCGTGCCCATCGACCTGGTCGCGCGTTGGGCGTCGACTGGCGATATCGCACCAGCAGAGCGACAGCTGCTCGAGTCCCGTGGAAGAAAGCTGCTGCGGCGCGCGATCGACGCGGACCTGCTTGCGCCGTTCGCCGAGCGCGAATACCAAGGCGGGATTCCTCCAGATGACGAGGACAAGTGGTTTCACATCGAACGTTACGAGTTCTGCCGCGCCGCCCATCTGTTTGACAAGCACTCGCCAGCGACTACGCAGGAACCTCTTCTCGGTCGCCTGCGAAGCAACGGAAACTGATTCTGCGACACAGAAACCGTGCGAACCAGCGTCTTCGAGTGGTGCATCGTTGTTCCTCGCCCAACCAAACCGCAACCACCAAATGAGCTCACTCCGATCCGACAATTACTCTAATTGAAGTCGTAGGTCTGTCTATTGGAGATGCTGGGATAGAGATCTCCCGTTTCCGTGTCCCACTCGGCGGTGATAACCAGCCCTTTGACGCAGTATTCGGCGTCGTTGTCAGGGTCCGTCACGAGGAAGGTGCCCTCCACCATCAGCCCGCAATTGTTCAGGAGGTCGTCGAATACGTCGCTATGGCTGTTCTTCAGCTGCGCGAGGCGGTTGGAGACCCAGTCGTTGCCCATCTGTGTGCAGCTGGTCTTCCCCTTTCTGAGGCCCCTCACTGCGAATTGGTTAGTCTTGAGGATCGCGTTGGGTCCTTTGGCCTCGACGACGTAATATACTTTCTTGGTGTGATTGATCCAGAGTTGGTCGATCCCCGTCCCACCTTTCCCGTATCCAACCAGAAGTTTGCACTGCCCGTTGTCGAGCTGCTCCATGTGTAGCGTCGCCACGGTCTCCCCTACCATTTCCGTCCGTTGCCTGGCCGTCTGGTTCTTCTTCTTCGCTCTATCCATCAGCTGCTGGTAATGCAGATGCCTCCGGGAGCCGACTTTGGATTGGTAGTTAAGAGGAATCGCCAGCGTGAGTTCGTTCAGGCCAGAATCGTCCGTGAGGTTCCGGTGCGGTATCAACATGTACTTGAGGTAGCCGCTTACGGTCACCTCGTCCAACATCTTTTTCTTGGTCCGCTTTGTGATCAGCCGCGGGGAGGTCAGGCTCGTGTTCTGTTCCAGCCGGTTGGCCAGATCCAGGTCGGGATTGGTCTCGGAGGAGATGCTGCTGCCCGTCGGTTTTTTCTTCGGCTTGTTCCTCACCATCTGGACCGCCGGGGTGGGTCCCCGCCATGCGGGCGGCGGCGCCACTCTGGTCCGGTTGGCGGGCGTCGTCGCGCCAGGGATCCGAGTGGGCTGGGGGTTGACGCCGTGCCGTGTGGCCGTACCGGCCGCGGACACCGCTTGATGCGGCATGACCGGACCGGGAGGAGTCAGGTGTAGCTGCCGGCCGGCAGCCACCTTCGCCCGCCAGACATTGGGCGCCGTTTGCAAGGCACTGGGAGCGGACCGTGGCTGTCGAATGATCGGCGGCGCAAGTGGTGTCACCTTCGGCTGCGAGTATCTGGGCTCGGGCTGCGGGCGGTAGACAGGAGGCGGCGTGGGCCTGGCACTCGCCGTTCGGGCCGACGGATGAACGACCTTGCCGTTGGGAGGCGACGGCTTACTCATCATGGCGGCCTCTCTCAGGCGGAAGTGACGGCGGATGTATGGGCGGACCGAAGGCCCGCAGAAGATAAGTGCGTTTCAGGAGAAGATATTCGGCCGCGTGGATTACTTCAACAGCAAAGGCGCCCGAACACTGGTTCAGTGTGAAAGTTGGTTTCGTCGCACTGCGAGTTTACCTCGTAGTGTCCATTAATCCAGCTGTCGCCGGGTGGGGGAAGTGGCGCCAGGAATCGCTGTGTGCGTCACGTAAGTATTGTGAACATCGTACGTGCCGCTTCCCGTCGTGTGCGAAACTCAGCCGATGGGTTATGCGGCCTCGTGGTAATAGAACTGGAGTAGGTCTCGGTCGTCGCCGGACTCTGTTGCGGCGAATTCACTCGGCGGAGTGTCGGACCGCCAGATCCCTCAGCCGGCGGAGATAGCCCGGCACCGCTGTGGTCGGATCGCCCGACGCTTCGTACTCGAGGCCCATGTAGCCGCGGAAGCCGCGGGCCGCGAACATCTGGAACACGCGCTCCAGATCCGCCGGCGCGCGCGTCCTGCCGTCGTCGAGCGCGATCTCAGTTTTCACGTGCGTGCTGACGGCGTACGGGATTGACATATCGATCTGCTCGTAGACGCCCGGCGGCCGGAAGTTTCCAGTGTCCAGGTTCATTCCCGCCCACGGCGAGTCCACACGTTTCACGATCTCGATGGTGTCCTTCGCGAAGTCGGTGATGCCGCCATCGTCTTCCACGCCCAGAATCAATCCCCGTGTACCGGCATACTCGGCCCCGCGCTTCAGCGTCTCGGCTGCAAAGGCGATGGCCTGGTCGAGCGTGGCCCCGGGCGGCTGTGCGCCGCCGAACACCCGGACGTGCGTCGCCCCGACCTTCACCGCGACGTCGAGCCAGTTGCGCAGCTCGGCCAGTGCCTGTTCGCGAAGTGCCGGCGTGGGCTGCGCGAGCCGCACGCGTGTGCCGATGCTGTAGATCTCGACGCGGTTCCGATAGGCGAGACGACGCAGCGGCAGCAGGTAATCGTCGGATGTGCTTGGCAGCCAGTACACTGTGAGATCGATGCCGTCGGTGCCGGTCTCGACGGCGATGCGTATGAGATCCTCATACGTCATCGTCTTCGCCTCGAGTGCCTGCCGGTAAGAGTACGCAACCAGACCCGTTCGAAAGCGCGCTCGGGCCGGCGGCGCCGGTTGCGCGCGGCCGTCGGGAACCGTGGCGGCCACGACCGCCGCTCCGGCAGTGGTCAGGAAACGCCGCCGATCCATCGAGATCTGCTCACCCTTTCTTCTTCGGCGGCGTGTCGTACGGCGCGCCGGTGCCCGATGCGCCCAGGAAGAGCGTCTCGCCGCTGGGCAGCGTGAGGTCGCGGCCGTTCGCCCGCAGCGAGCCGTCCTTGGATTGGTATCCGTCGACGAGGACCTCCATGCCGGGCAGCAGCGACTGCTTGGTCAAGCCGCGCCTGAACAGCGTGTTCGGCGTTCCGGCTTCGATCATCCATTCCTCCGTCGTGCCGTCCGGCTTCTTCACCGCGAGGTGAATCCACGCGTGCGGATTCACCCAGTCCATCTTCGTGACAGTTCCGCGGAACTTGACCGGACGATCCGCGTCGAACTCCGAGTTGAAGGCGTGATGCGCTACGAGCGGCGCCGAAGCGGGCGCCAGGAGCGCAGCGAGGACACCGGCGGTGAACGACAGCCGTGGTCGCATCGGCATCACCTCTCACGGTTCCGTTTCGGTACCGTCTCTCCGTTTTTCTCGCGGATCCGCGCGCCCTGCAGCAGGTGGACGATGTCGTAGTTGTCCTCGTGACACGCGTACTCGTACATCTGCTCGTCGGGATCGATCCGCGTCCAGGGAATCATCGCGGTCCAGGGCCTCGTCCACGTGTGTGGATCCTCGACGGTGAACTCGTACCGGATCGTCCGCGCGTCGACGCGCGTGAACCGCTCGGTGATGCGAAAGGTTGCCGGGTCCGCATCCTGGAAGATCACGCCTTCGTCGGTCCGGAAATTCGCCGTCTCGACGACGAGCGTGGCGCCGTCCCAGCGGCCGCGCGAGTCGCCGAGCCACTGGTGCATCGTGCGGCCGATGTGCGGCCGGCCGTCGAGCGGGATGATCCGCGCGCTGTGAATCATCTCGGGCGCGATCGCGACATACCCAGGGCTCTGGAAAATCTGGAAATCGTTGTTGTAGATGGTGGGGAGATACGGCGGCGAGTCGGTCCTGATGATGCACCTCACCGCCAGCGACAGCTCCTCGGGGTTGTCGGGGAGGCCCGCCGCGAAGCGGGCTGCGGCGTCCGCCCGCGCCGCGCGCGCCTGCTGGCGCTGGGGCGACAACGGCACGAGCGGAGGGATGCGCCCGTCTGCCGGATCCACGATGAGCGACGTCCGATGGTCTTTGGTGATCGTCAGCCGCCGCGCGTCCATCCAATGCTCGTTGTACGCGCGATTGACGTCGACTTGCGGACCGCCGTCGCGGCGATCGCGCGTCAGGTTGTGGGCGAGCTCCTGCTGGAACTCGGCGGCTTCCTCGTCGGTCAGCACCTGTTTGTCCGACAGCCCGTTCGGGCGCGCGAGCGGCGTGCTGGTGGCGTCGTTCCAGACGCCCTGCAGGTCGGGGTCGCCCCACGGCGTGTGAGGGACGCTCCACGCTGCGGCTTTCGCCGGCGCCTTCCCGGCCTGATCGGCTGTCGCCGGAAACGAGACGGCCGCAGCGACGAGCGCCGCGGCGGCTGCCGACACGAATCGTCGTCTCATACGGAGCCTCCGGTTCCCGGCCTGCTACTTCGGCTGCTTGCGAAGCCGCCCGAACAGCAGCTCCTCGGTGAACGGCACGCACTTGAACTCGAGGAGCTGAATGTTCTGTTCCATCCGGCGGTAGAGTGGAAAGCTGATCTTCCACGGCCGTGTGAACACTTTCGGATCCTCGATCGTGGCCTCGTAGATCAGGTGGTACGGACTGACCGGCGTGTAGCGCTCCACCACGTGGAGCGAGCCGCTGTGAAAGTCGCCGGCGCGATCGAACCAGGTCTCCTCGCGAAGGTCCGTCACGTCGACGACCAGCGTGTCGCCGTCCCATCGGCCCCGCGACCAGCCCATCCACGAGTCGGCGGGCGCGTCCGCCTTCCAGTTCATGCGAATGACGCGCGTCGCGCTGGTGAACTCGTACGCGATCAGGATGTAGTCGCCCGATCCCTGCACGATCTGAAATGGAAACGGCATGTAGGTCGCGCGGGGCACGCCGGGCATGTAGCACTTCAGCTCCGGGTCTCCGAGGTCGTGCCAGTGCTTGTCGTCGGTGACGTCGACCATCATCCGCTTCTCGAAGTTCTCGTTCCGCTTCGCGAGCGCCCACGGCTGATAGGGAATCTCGCCGCCCTCGACCACGCCCTGCCCGGGCGGATCCGCACCATACGCGCCCATGATCTCCGGATGTGACCCGGACTGCGCCTCGTGATCCTGAATGTTCAGGTTGGCCGTGACGAAGGCTTGCCACACGCCGTTCAAATCCGCGTGGCCGGCCAGACGAGGAGCTTTGTAGGGGGCAAAACGGCCGGCGGGCGGCGCCTGGCCCGCCCCCGCCGCGGCGACGAGCCACAGGAGCGCGACGGCGGCGGCCGATCCCATCGGAATCAACACGCGTCGAAACCGGCTGGGCATTGGATCCCTCCCGGCGCACTCGCAGCGCACCGT
Source organism: Vicinamibacterales bacterium (assembly GCA_035259385.1). Taxonomy (GTDB): domain Bacteria; phylum Acidobacteriota; class Vicinamibacteria; order Vicinamibacterales; family CAVVIG01; genus QHWK01. The sequence continues at coordinate 19,295 of DATFWL010000352.1, forward strand.
GATCGCGATCGGCGTCGAGCGAGACACTTATACACCAAACGCGGGGTGCCGGCGCCACCGCGACACGCACGATGACCCGAGCCGGCCCTCGTGCGGGACCCACGTCTGCCAGGTTCAGAAGATGTACTTGAACGCGAACTGCCAGTTACGCTGCGGGTCGGTTCCGCCGTACGCGGTCGACGTGATCCGGCCGGCGTTCGGGTTGTCGTTCCCCGGGACGCCGATTTCGGAATCCGGATTCGCGAGGTTCACGTTGTTGAACACGTTCACTGATTCGATGCGGAACTCGAATGCGTGTCCGTTGACGAGCGCGAAGCGCTTGAACAGCGAGAAGTCCGTCCGCCAGTAGCCTGGACCGATCAGGTCGTTGCGCGGCAGGTTCCCGAACGTCCCTTTTGCAGGCCGCGCGAACGCGCTGCCCTGCGAGCCGATCGGCGTCGTGTTGAACCAGCGATCCTGCGTGCCTCCGCCGGACATCGGATCGCCGATGAGATTCGGCCGATTCGGACCGGTGTCGCGGTCCGTGCCCGCGTCGCGATACGTGACGTTGAACGGCAGGCCGCTCTGGATGATCGTCGTCTGGTTGACCTGCCAGCCGCCGAGCAGCCGGTTGTTCTTGTAAATCGGCAGCTCGTAGGTCGTTGCCACCGAGAAGTTGTGCACACGATTCCAGTCGGCCGGCCCGTACTCGAGATCGGGCAGATAGAAGAACTGGTCGCCGCCGTGCTGTCGTTCGCGCTGCAACGTGTACTGCGCGAAGATCGAGTAGCCCTTCGAGAACCGCTTCGTCAGCTTCGTCTGCAGCGCATCGTACTGGTTCGTGGCGCAGTTGCAGAAGACGTCGATTCCCTGCGTCCAGCCGTAGCGCACGAAGTACGGCTTGCGGAGGTCGGTCGGCACGTTCGGGAAGCCGTCGAGCCTCGGCTGGTTCCCGTTCACCGCCGGCCCGTCACCGACGAAGACGCGCGCCCCGTGGTTGCCGACGTAGCCGGCCTCGACGGAGATGTCCGAGGTCAACTCGCGCTGCACGGTCACGTTGTAGGCGTCGACCGCCGGCGGGTGCTGCGTGGACGGAAGCGCCCGCGCGAAGATCGTATCGGGCAGCGGCAGCAGCCCGTTCGACGGCACAGCCGGGAAGCTCGGCGCGGGCGGACCATCCTTCAAGTTGAACACCGCCTCGAAATTCTGCGGCGCGTTCAGGTTCTGCGCGGACAACACCGGCAGGTTCTGCGTCACCGTGTGGCCGAAGACCGATCCGAACACACCGAGGTCGTAGCTGCGGCCGTAGCCGGATCTGAGCACCGTCTTGTCGGTGAGCTGGTAGGTGATGCCGACCCGCGGCGCCCAGTTCAGGGTGTTCTTGACGTCGCCGTTGAGGTCGATCCCGTTGACGCCCGCGACTCGGATGTTCGGCGACGGAATATCGATCTGCGAGCCGTTGACGTCCATCAACAGGAAGCCGCCTTTTTGCGCGCCGTTGACCGTCTGCGGATTGATGATGTCGAGGCGCAGACCGTAGTACACGGTGAACTTCGCCGAGGCGCGCCAGGTGTCCTGTGCGTAGTAGGCGCTGCGCCACTGCTGCTCGGCCGCGTCCACCGTCGGGCTGATATAGCGCTTGAACGTGGTGACGTCGCCGAGGAGAAACGTCGCGAGCGGGAGGCCGCCGCCGGTCGGACCGATCGTCCGGTTGCCGCTGAACGACAGCTCTCCTGAGCGATGCTGATCGCTCGGCACGCGCAGGTTGTTGGCGCGCCGCAGGTCGATGCCGAACTTCACGGTGTGATCCTGGATCAGCCGGGTCACGTTGCCGACGATCTGCCACTGCTTCTCGTCCTCGTTCAGCGGGCAGTTGCAGCGGTTGACGCCGAGACCCGATCCGAACCGGATCCGCCGGCTGTCGCTGTCTTCGCCGATGAACCCGCCGAACAGGCCCGAGGTGAACGTGGTGTCGAGGTTCAGGCCGGGAATACCGGCGTCCGTCGCCGGCGTGGTGCCGAAGTCGAACGGCAGCACGTCGACCTTGTACTTGAACCAGCCGAAGCGGACGTCGGCGGTCATGTTCGAACCGATCGTGCGATCGAAGCCGAGCGCGAGACTCTGGTTTTTCACCTTTGACACGCCGCCCAGGGAGACGAGTTCCTGTCCGCCGCCCTGGCCGAACGCCGTCGGCCCGTTACGATCGAAGTTCGCGAAGCTGTACCGTCCGAACAGATTCAGCCGTTCGTTCACACGATTGTCGAGACGCACGTCGAACGTGTCGTCGTTGAAGGTCTCGCTTCCGGATGCCACGTAGTTGTTGAGCGTTCCGTTGCTGTCGCCCGGCCGGTTGGGCATCGGGATCAGCTTGAGGACTGCCAGCGCCTGCGGCGACAGGCGGCCGGGCTGAATGACGTTGCCCGCGAACTGCGCGCGCTGCGCCGGCGTCGCGCCGCTGAGCGGATCGTAGATGTTGACGCCGTAGGCGCTCAGATCGCCATTCCGCGCAGCCGCCGTCGGCACCGTCAGGAGCTTCGAGCCGCCGACCTTGCTGCGCAGACCCTGGTAGTCGCCGAAGATGAACAGCTTGTCCCTCTGAATCGGGCCGCCGAGCGATCCACCGAACTGATTGCGGTTGGTGTCGGGAATGTACTTGCCGGTGAGCGGATCCGGCTGCGACTGCGTAAATGGATTGCGCTCCTGGAGGCGATCGTCGAGATGGAATTCGTAGACCGAGCCGTGCAGCACGTTCGATCCTGACTTGGTCTGCACGGACACGACGCCGGCCGTCGCCTGGCCGAATTCCGCGTCGTAGTTCTGCGACGTGATCTTCGTTTCCTGAATCGCGTCGAAGTTCGGGTTGATGACGATGATGCCGAGAATCGGGTCGCGGTTCTCGGTGCCGTCGAGCTGATATCCGGTCCCGCTGAAGTGCTGCCCGTTGACCATCGTCTGCGTCGACCCCTGCGGGTTCTCGCTCGCGGCGTGCTGCCACTGGAGCTGCTGCGTTCCCGGCGTGAGCAGGATGAACTTCGTGAAGTTGCGATCGAGGACCGGCAGGTCGTTGATCTGGTTGGTGTCGAAGGTGGTCGCGACGTCCGCGCGATCGGTCTTCAGTACCGGGCTGAAGCCGGCGACGGTCACGTTCTCGCTGACCTCGCCGATGTCCATCTTCATATTGAGCTGCGTCTGGGTGTCGACGCTGACGTTCACGTCGGAAAAGACTGCGCCCTTGAAGCCCGGCAGCTCGGCCTTCACCTCGTACTTGCCGGGTACCAGGCGATCTTTGATGTACACCCCAGACTGATTCGTGATGACGACATCCGGCGTCTTGCGTTCGACGCTCGTCACCGTGACGGTCACGCCGGGCATGACGGCGCCTTGTGAGTCGGTGATGACGCCGCTGATGCTGCCGTAGACGGCCTGCGCGTACACAGCCGGTGGCGCAAGCGACGACAGCAAGATAGCGAGGAAGAGAATGCGCGGAGCGGGCCGGAATCGAAGGACTGGCGGGCAAACCATGTCGTCCCTCCCCAGCTGCGATGCGACCGGATCTAAACGGCTCAGCCTATAAGCCGCCCTGGAGGGCGTCAAGCAGATTGTGGCGCTGGTTGCATACAGAAATGCGCAGGGTCCACCCCGATCCAGCGCCGGATCCATAATGCGGCTTCTTGACTCGATTGCTGTTGGCCGGCGCCATCGCCGCCAGCGTCGGCGGTCTTGTCCTGCCGCGCGGTCAACCGGCGCCGCCGTCCGCCGCCCCGGCGCGCTTCCCGCTGCGCTCGGGCGGCCTGGAGTTGCACCGGCCTACTCACCCGGGCGCCTTCTTCGACGTCGTCGGTCGCCGGGCTGCCCTGTTCGGTTACGAGAATCGGACCGCGGAAGCGTGGGTGTACCCGCTCGAGGTGCTCGACGAGCTGTCACTCTCGTTCCGCCTCGAAGGGTATCCGCTCGAGATCGACGGCCGCGACGTGATGGCGTCGATCGAGGTCCGTCCCGAGGCCACCACGCTCGTCTACGCGCATGCGGCGTTCACGATCAGGCAGATCATGTTCGCGCCGCTCGACGAACCGGGACTGATCATCCTGCTCGACGTGGACAGCAGGCTGCCGATCGCGGTGACCGCGTCCTTCCGCCCGCGCCTGCGGCTGATGTGGCCGGCCACCTCGATGACCGCCAACCTGGGGTGGGACGACGGCGCTCGCGTGTATTACCTCACTGAGGAAACGGGCCATCATGCCGCCGTCGTGGGCTGCCCGCTCGGGCGCGACGCCTCGGTGATGCCCTATCAGGAACAGCCACGCGAGGCTCCGAATCGGCTGCTGATTCAGGTTCCACCCGATGCGCCCGGCACGTTCGTGCCGCTCGTCATCGCGGCGAGCCTGGAGGGGCGAGCCGCGGCGAAGAGCGCGTACGACCGCATGCTGTCGTCGGCACGCGCGCTGTACGAACGGACCGCGGATCACTTCGAGCAGCTGGATCGCGACACGCTGCAGGTGTCGGTGCCGGACAACGACCTCGAGACAGCGTTCCGCTGGGCGAAGATCGGCATCGACAAGGGACTCGCCACGAACCCGCAGCTCGGCACCGGCCTGCTGGCCGGGTTCCGGACGGCCGGGGACAGCGAGAGGCCCGGCTTCGCGTGGTTCTTCGGCCGCGATGCGCTGTGGACCTCGCTGGCGACGACGTCGGAAGGCGATTTCGCGACAACGCGCGTGGCGCTGGAATTTTTGCGGAAGTATCAGCGGGCGGACGGAAAGATTCCGCACGAAATCTCCCAGTCAGCGGGGTTGGTGTCGTGGTTCGATCAGTTTCCGTACGCGTGGGCAAGCGCGGACGCGACGCCGCTTTACGTCATCGCGCAGGCGGATCATTTTCGCGCGACGGGCGATCTGGATTTTCTCCGCCAGGCATGGGACTCGATCGTGATGGCGTATCGCTTTTCCGCCGCCACCGATCGCGACGGCAACGGCCTGATCGAGAACACGAACGTCGGGCACGGCTGGGTCGAGGGCGGCGCGCTGTATCCGGCACACGAGGAGATCTATCTCGAGGGTCTCTGGGTCGCGGCGTCGCGTGGGATCGCCGAGCTTGCCGAGGCGATGCGGGATCCGGCGCTGGCTTCGGAGGCGCGCGCCGCGGCCGAACGCGCCCGCGCGGCAATCGAGCAGACCTACTGGATCGACGACCGCGGTTTCTATGCATTTGCGACGGCGGTGCCGCGCGCATCGCCGCCGGTCGCGGAGCCAGGCCCCAACCGCGCACGACGGCAGACGCGGCTGGAGTCACTCGGCCGCGCCCGGCTCGTCGACGAAGACACCGTGCTGCCCGCCGTCCCGCTGTGGTTCGACGTCCTTGACAGCGCGCACGCGCAGCGCGAGATCGATCACCTCGGCGGCGGCGCGATCGCCACTGACTGGGGCTCGCGCATCCTGTCGGATCGCAGTGCGCTCTACGATCCGCTGTCGTACCACTACGGATCGGTCTGGCCGCTCTTCACCGGCTGGAGCGCCGTCGGCGCCTACAGGTACGGGCGGCCGCTGGTCGGCTTTCAGGCGCTGATGGCGAACGCGCTGCTGACGTATACCGGCGCGCTTGGCGACGTGACGGAACTCTTGTCGGGGGATTTCGCCACGCCGTTCGGGCGATCGTCGCACCACCAGATCTGGTCCGAAGCGATGGTCGTGTCGCCCTTGGTGCGGGGCCTGCTCGGACTCGAAGCCGCCGACGCCGGCCGCACATTGCGGTTCGCGCCGGCGCTGCCGGCGGCGTGGGATCGCATCGAGGTGCGCGGTGTTCGCGTCGGCAGCGATCGGTTCGACTTCGCGTTCGAGCGCGACGCGGGCCGAGCCGTCGTCCGCATCACGCCACGCGGTTCCGCTACGCCGCCGCGGACGCGGATCGTCGTCGCGCCCGCGTTCCCGCTCGACGCGCGCATCCGGCGCGTGACCGTCAATGGCAGGGACGTCAGACCCGCGATTGTGCCGATCGGCGACATCCAGCGCGTCGAAGCGACCCTGGACGCCGTCGCGGCGCCGGCCGAGGTCGTGTTCAGCGGCGACGCAGGCACGGAGATGTACATCGAGCCGCAGGCGATTCAGCCCGGCGCCGACAACCGCGGACTGCGAGCGTTGAGTGTCCGTGCCGACGGGCGCGCGCTGCGCCTGGTGATCGAAGGGCGGGGCGGACGCGCATATCGCGTAAGCGTGCGCACGCCGCGGCGGCTCGGCGCGGCCGAGAACGTAGCGCCGCTCGCGCCGTCCGGCGGCCTACAGCGGATCGAGCTTCGTGTCCCCGGTCGAGAGACCGACTATATCCGGCGAGAGGTCGTCGTTCCGTTCATGCGCTGAGCGCGTCAGCGAGGCGCACGCGCTGCGCCTTCCTTGATCGAAACGACGCGATCGCCGGCGACGCCGGTGAGTGTGTCCACGCGTCCGCTCGGCCACGTCACCTCGATTCGGTCGGCCGCCGGCGCGGAGCCAAGGCCGAAATGCAGCCGGGCATCGTCGACCGAGTAATAGCTTGCCTGGCTCAGCACGGCCTGTGCCTGCGTGCGGCCGCCGGCGGTCACGCGCACGGTCGCGCCGAGAGCCGCGCGGTTGGACGTCGTGCCCTCCAGTTTCACGGCAATCCAGTGGTTCGGTCCCGCGTAGTCGTTTCTGAGCAGCGACGGCGGCTCGTTCATGTTGAAGACGAGGACGTCCACGTCGCCGTCGTTGTCGAAGTCGCCGAACGCTGCGCCGCGGCTCGAATGGCGCGCTACGGCGCCGGGGCCGCTGCGCTCGCTGACGTTCTCGAACCGCGCCCCGTCGATGTTTCGGAACACGACGCGCGGGCCGCGGTGCGGATACGCTGCGACGACGGCTTCGACTTCCGGGTAGACGTTGCCCGTGACGTAAATCAGATCGGGACGTCCGTCGTTGTCGAGGTCAGGCATGCCGGCGCCCCATTCGACGTAGCGGTTGAGCACGCCAAGTCCCGCGGCGACCGCAACGTCGTCGAACAGTCCCTTGCCGCGCGCGCGGTACAGTGCCGGAATGTCGTCCGCGAAGTGCGTCTTGAAGAGATCGAGCAGGCCATCGTCGTTGAAATCGCCGACGGCAACGCCCATGCCCGCCTGCTGCGTGCCGTTCTCGCTGTACGCGACGCCGCTCTCAACCGCTGTATCGGTGAACGTGCCGTCATGGTTGTTGCGGTACAGAATCGACGCCGTCGAATCGCACGCGACGTAGATGTCGATCCAGCCGTCGCCGTCGAAATCGGCCGCCACGGCGCTCATCGGATACCGGCTGGTCACACGGTCGATCCGCGACGCCGTCGAGACGTCGGTGAAGCGGCCGCCGCC
>DATFWL010000353.1:0-51701 GCA_035259385.1 Vicinamibacterales bacterium
CCCCGCCGTGCCGCCGGTGATCATCCCGCCGGTCACGATCGCCTCGGTGCTGAACATCCACCGTGTGTCCGGCGGCACGCAGCAGATCTCGGGCGGCTACCTGCAGGACATCTTCACGCCGGTGTCCCAGCTGGTGATCACGCTGAGCGCGCGCATCGATCACTGGCGCAACTACGACGGACACAATCTCGAGAACACGGTCTCCAACGGACAGCCGACGGCCAACAACAAGCCGTCGATTCCCGAGCGGAGCGACACGGTGGCGAGCCCGCGCGCCGCGGCCCTCTACCACCTGTCGGATCGGGTCAGCATCTGGGGCGCCGCGAATTCGGGCTTCCGAGCGCCGACGCTCACCGAGCTCTATCGTCAGTTCTCTGTCGGCGCGGTAACCACGCGGCCCAACGATCAGCTCGGGCCCGAGCGCCTGGTCGGCGGCGAGGCGGGCGTCAACGTCGCGCCGGCGCACAACGTCACGGTGCGCCTCACGTGGTTCCACAACCAGGTCAGCGATCCGGTGTCGAACGTCACGCTCAACGCGACCACCGCGCAGAAGCAGAACCTCGGCGAGACCAGGATTCGCGGCGTGCAGACCGACGTCGAGTACCGCATCGGTCTGCAATGGCGCATCTCGGGCGCCTACGTGTACGACCAGGCGAAGGTGACCGACGGCGGCGTCGCGAACGCGGGGCTGGTCGGCAAGTACGTGCCCCAGGTGCCGCAGCATCACGGCACCTTCCAGGTCGCGTACTCGAATCCGAAGATTGCGAACATCGCGCTGTCGGTGCAGGCGATGTCGCTGCAGTACAACGACGACCAGAATGTCAACTTCATCCCGCCGGCCACGCTGGCCGCCGCCGGCTACGATTCGTTTACGGGGCCGGGCCTGCCGGGCTACGGGTCGGTCGATCTCACGGTGCTGCGCGACGTCGGCCGCAGTCTGCAGGTCTTCTTCGGAGCGCAGAACCTCTTCGACACGCAGTACTTCGTGCAGACCAACCCGTCGACCATCGGCACGCCGCGCCTGATGAACGTCGGCGTGCGCGTTCGCTTCAGCGGCCGGTAGCGTCGGCGCCTGGGGCACACCAGGTTCCGTTCAGGTTGCGACCGGTGAGGCCAACGCTGGGGCAGCGAGGCCGAGCTTGGACGCTCGGCTGAAGCCTTCGCGCTACGAAGGCGCTTGGCCACTAGTTTGCTCTCCAACTCGACAGGCGTCGCATGAAGCTGATTGTCCAGCCCGATTCCGGAATTACTCCGATCATCTCCGCCATCAAGCAGGCGAAGAAGTGGCTCGACATCCTGATCTTCCGCCTCGACCGTCCCGAGATCGCGCGGGCACTCGGCGATGCGGTCACCCGGGGGGTCCGCGTCCGCGCGCTGACCGCGCATCAGAACCGCGGCGGCACGAAGAGCCTGCGCAAGCTCGAGATGCAGTTGCTCGCGGCCGGCGTGACGGTCTCGCGAACCGCCGACGATCTGGTTCGCTATCACGGCAAGATGGTCATCGTCGACAACCGGATCCTGCACGTCTACGGGTTCAACTTCACCGGCCTCGACCTCGAGAAGTGCCGCAGCTTCGGCATCGTGACCAGGAACAGGAAGCTGGTGAACGAGGCGACGAAGCTCTTCACCGCCGACTTCGATCGGCAGCCGTACATTCCGGGCAGCGACCGTTTCGTCGTCAGCCCCGAGAACGCGCGCGACGTGCTCACGCGGTTCCTCGGCGGCGCGCGCCGGGAGCTCCTCATCTACGATCCCCGGGTCAGCGACGATGCGATGCTCAAGGTGATCACCGGGCGGATCAAGGCTGGCGTGGACGTCCGCGTGCTCGGCAAGGTCGAGTCGAAATGGAGCGTGAAGAGCGAGAAGTATCCGGGCAGGCGACTGCACATTCGCGCGATCATCCGCGACGGCAAACGCGCGTTCCTGGGAAGCCAGAGCCTGCGTCGCCTCGAGCTCGAGCGGCGCCGCGAAGTCGGTGTCATCGTCGCCGACGACGAAGTGGTCGCGCAGATGAGAGCGACGTTCGAGGAAGACTGGGCGCAGACCCAGAGCGGCAAGAAGCGGCTGAGGAAGGAAAAGCGGCCGGAGAAGAAAGAGGAGAAGCCGCTGGCAGCCGCGAGCTGAACTAGTCGTCAGTCGCAAGTCGAGAGTCGACAGTCAGTCACAAGTCGCAAGTCGCAAGTCGCAGTCGCAAGTCGGGGACTCATGACTACAGACTGTCTTGCCGACTGACTAGCGACTCATGACGTGTGACTACCGACTGTCTTCCCTGCGGGCTCCTCCAGAAATCCATCGTCGAGACGCGGTGCACGCAGCCGACGGTGCAGTACGGCGCGCACGACTTCGGCGTGCTGAACTCGCGGCGGATGTCGTCGACGGAATAGGTTTCGAGGGGAACGGCAGGATAGCCGCGCTGCTGCGAGCAGTAGTGCACCAGGCCGTGCTCGCAGATATAGAGGTAACGCGCGCCGGCCCGGCAGCGCCATTCGTTCGGATTGCCGTCGGCGAGGTTGTCCTGGAAGCTGCGGATGCCCGAGTAGAGGTTCTTCAACACCTGGCCGGGACCGTTGATGGCGGCCGAGACGTCGTCGTAGACCTTGCGCTCCACCGCGCCGAGCGGTTTCAGCCGGCCGGCGCCGTCGTGGATGATCCCGATTGACGTCGAGAAGCCGAGCTCGCGGGCGCGGTTGTTGATGGTCCGCGCATCCTCCGGATTCTTGATCCCGCCGCCGAGCACCGAGTTGATGTTGACGTCGAAGGTCGCATGCTCTTTCAGATGCTGCAGCTTCCGATCGAGCAGCCGGAGGCTCTTCTTCGACACTTCGTCGGGCTCCACGTTGTCGATGCTGATCTGCAGGAAGTCGAGCCCCGCGTCGTTCAGCTCGTGGATGCGCTTGGGAACGAGAAAGTATCCGTTGGTGATCAGGCCGGCCATCATGCCGCGGCGGCGGATGTGGCGGATCAGATCGTCGAGGTCCGGGTGCAGCATCGGCTCGCCGCCGCTGAACGCGACGACGGACGTGCCGAGCTCCTTCAGCTTGTCGATGCGTGCCTTCAGTACCGGCGCCGGCACCGGCTCCGACACCTTGTCGTACTCGTTGCAATAGCCGCAGTCGATGTTGCAGCGGCGGATTGGAATGATCTGGACGAGGAGCGGGTGCGCCGTATGGATCAGGCCGCGGGCGAACTCCCGCAAGGACCTGGCCCTACGGCTGACTGAACTGAGAGACAAGACCCGAAAGTATAGCATCAGGCCGGTGACGGTTCGACCGGACGCAGGCGCCTCATCTGCTCGCCGACCTTCAACGATCCATGGAAGATGGCGCCGACCGGGATGAAGCCGAACAGCTGATGGCGTGCGACCGCCGCCAGACCCGCCGAGGCGATGCAGCCGCACTGCGTGCAGTCGGGCGCGCCGCCGTACTGGCACGGCGTGATTTTCGTCGTCAGGTCGGCGGACAGCGTCGTCGTGGTCTTCGCGAAGATGCATTCGTCGGGCGACGACGGCGGATCCGCGTACGCCTCGATCAGCCCTTTCGGCAGCGCGAGCTTCGGGTAGCGCAGCCGCAGCGCCATCAGATCGTGGACGACGCGCGCGCGATCGTCGGGACGGAGGCGCTCGTCGGACACTTCGCCGATCTGCGGCGTGTAGAGGCTGTACCAGACTTTCTCGACCTCGGGCCGCGCGCACCAGAATTTCAGGAAGTCGTCGAAGTACCCGGCGCGATACAGCTGCTGCCGGGTGATCGTGCTGTGGACCGTGATCTTGTGGCCGACGATATGTTTCAGGATCCGGTCGTAGGTCGCCGGTGCGCGGCGGGCGTCGTGCTCGGGTTGCAGGCCATCGATCGACACGACGATCGACAACCGGTAGATACTGCGCCACTCCTTGGGGATCTCCCGGACGGCGCTGGTGACGAGCTGCGAGTGGATGCCGCGCTTCGCCAGCTCGGGAAGGATCACCTTCAGTTCCTGGTAGCGCACCAGGGGTTCGCCGCCGACGATCGAGACGTGCAGCGGCCGGTGTTGATCGACGACGGCCAGGAATTTGTCGATCAGTTCCTGGCCTTTGAAATCGCGCACCTGACGGAGCGTGATGCCGCCGCCGAGATGGTCGTCGCCGTACGCATAGCACCCCGGACAGCGCAGCGGACACTCGCGGGTGATTTCGATGGAAAGAGCAGGTGTATAACCGTTGAGGATGCGTCCCCACGCGGAGAAGATGCCTTCCATGGCGCAACAGTATATGTCAGGGTCTGCTACGATTCCCTGCGTCGAGGCGAGGTACCGATGAAGCGACGTACGCTCCTGCAGTGGACGGCCACGCTGGCGGGCATCCTGCCGTTCCAGCGCCTGAAGCTTCTGGCGCAGCCCCGCGAGCTGACGCCAGAGGCAATCGCGGCGCTCCACCAGATTGCGCCGACCGTGTTGCCCTCGGCGCTCGGCGGACCGCGAACGCGAACCGTGGTCGAGGGATTCGCGGCGTGGGCGCGCAACTACCGTGAGGGCGTTCCGCTCGCCCACGGCTACGGGCACCCGCGCCTCGTGCGCACCGGAGCGTCGCCGGTGCCGGTCTACCTCGCACAGCTTGCCGCGCTCGAGGGGGACGCGCGCGCCGCCGGCGGTTCGTGGTATGCGCTCGATCCGGAAAAGCGCCGCGCGATTCTCGACGCGGCGTTCACCAGGGCCGGCGTCCGCAACCTTCCGCCGCGGCCCACCGGGCAGCACGTCGTCGCCGACCTGATGGCATTCTATTTCCGCAGCAGCGCGGCGAACGACGACTGCTACAACGCGTTGATCAACCGGGAAGAGTGTCGTCCGATCGCGATCACGACGCGGCGGCCGGAGGCGAAGACGGGAGTGTAGGAGCGATGGGCCCATGGGGTGGGTTGGGTAGGACTGATGGGTGATCGAGGTGAGTGGGGTCGGGGCGTTACCCGACGACCGGGTTACCGATCGGTCCTACCCCACCAACCAGATGGGCCCATCGGTCCCACACACCGGGGATTCCACCATGCCAGTGCACGAAACCGATATCTGCATCATCGGCGGCGGCATCACCTCGGCGCTGCTCGCGCAGAAGTTGTCGCAGCTTCGGCCGGCTGCGAGCATCACGGTCATCGAAGCCGGGCGATCGATCTTCGACGTCCAGAACCGCGGCCGCTACCGCGAGCGCGCCCTGGCCTACAACGAGCACCCGTGGCCCGACGACTTCATCGAGGATCAGCAGGCCAACGGGATCATCTCGCTGACCATGGCAGTGGGCGGCCTCGCGCTGCACTGGGGCGGCGCGTGCAACCGGTTCAGCGAGGAGGACCTGCGGCTGAAGTCGCTGTACGGGCTTGCCGTCGACTGGCCGCTCGAATGGGCCGACCTCGAGAAGTACTACTGTGAAGCGGAGCGGCGGCTGAACGTCAGCGGCGAGCCGAGTCCGCATCCAGAGGATCGCCGCAGCGAGCCGTATCCGCAGGCGCCGATTCCGTTGTCCTACAACCTGCAGGTGCTCAAGAAATGGGCGGAGCAGAGCGGGATCAGGTTCTCGCCGCTCCCGATGGCACGCAACCTGTCGCCGTTCGACGGCCGCGGCAGCTGCTGCGTCTACGACACGTGCGGCGAAGTGTGTCCATCGGGCGCGCGCTATTCGCCGGATTTCACCTTCCGCCAGCTGATCACGTCGAAGAAGATCGTCCTGCACGATCGCACGCTGGTCCGGCGGCTGGTGCCCCACGACACGAAGAACACCATCGTGTCCGTGCAGGCGGTTCATCAGGAGCGTCCGAACGATGCGATCGAGTACCGCGCGAAGACGTTCGTGGTGGCGTCAGGCTACTGCTGGAGCTCGCATCTGTTGCTGCTGTCCCAGAGCTCCAGGTTTCCGAACGGGATCGCGAACTCGTCCGGCCTGGTCGGCCGGTACATGAACGGCCACAAGTTCATCAACGCGACGGCGAACATCGACGACCAGACGTTCCCCGGCCAGAACATGACCCACAGCCTGATCTCGCGCGAGTTCCTTCGCTGCGCGCCGGACCGGCCGTTCGTGCGCCACGACACACGGGTGTGGGAGAGCTCCGCCGGCCGCGATCCGCGGCTGCGATCGCCGGACGGCAGGCTGCTCCTCGGCGACGAGCTGATGGCCGACTGGCGGTCGCGCACGAAAGGGAGTTCGGTGCGGCTGCGCGCCTACGTCGACGTGCATCCGTCAGCCGACAGCCGGCTGACGCTGGACCCGACCAGCAAGAACCGCTACGGCGATCCAATGCCGAAGATCGAGCATCACTTCGACGCCGCGACGCAGTCGCGCGAGGCAGCGACGAGAGAGCACGTCCTCGGCGTCTTCAACCGGCTGGCCCGCGCCAGCAACGGCCGTACCGTGAACACAGGCGAAGGGGACTATCTCGATCATCCCGGCGGCGGCTGCCGCATGGGCGTCGATCCTGCGACCAGCGTCACCGACAGCTTCGGCCGCACGCACGATCATGAGAACCTGTTCGTGGTGGGGGCGCCGACGACCCCGACCGGCGGCTGCACCAACGGCACGCTGACCTTCGTCGCGCTCACGCTGCGGTCAGCAGAACAGATCGCGCGCGGCGCGTGACGCGCTCGCGGACTGGGAGCTGGGGGCTGGGGGACTACGGGAAGCGCAGCGCGAAGGCTTCAGCGGAGCGTCCACTCACCGGACGTAGCGCGAAGGCTTCAGCCGAGCGTCTGCACAGAATGTCGCACCAAGGCATCATCACGCGACAGGAGTGGCCGATCGATTGCTCGAACGCGCGGCATGTACCATCGCCGCCCTCCGCGCTTGCCTCGAGAATGCTATCTCGGCGCCGCGCGCATCTTCTTCACCATGTGCACGTTCGAGCGAAACGCCTACTTCAGCGAGAGCGCACGCGCCGAGCAAGTACGTCGTCAGCTTCTGCAAACCGCGTGCGATTACGACGTGGAATTCATTGCCTATGTTCTGATGCCTGACCATGTGCATGCGTTGACCAGTGGTCTCACCGATGGCGCGGACAATCGGAAGTGGGCAGACCGATTCAGGCAGATATCAGCGTTCCATTTCGGTCGCGCGTACGAGTCGACGCTTTGGCAGGAGGGCTATTTCGATCGCGTGCTCAGAGACGATGAAGCGACCTTGGATGTGGTCAGGTATATCGTCCTGAATCCGGTGCGCGCCGGGCTCGGTCCACGCGCGATCGATTACCTGTACCTCGGATCCAGCCGGTACGACATCGCGGAATTGCTGACGGCGACGGACTGGAGGCCTGACGCTCGGCTGAAGCCTTCGCGCTACATTCCGCCACGCTGATCGCTCGGCTAAGCCTTTCGCGCTAACGTTGCGAGACTGCGATCGCTAGAGGTCCCACCGATCACCCAATCCCTCCCACCAATCACCCCAATCGCAATCCCCTCACTTCACAGCGGTCAGCATGATCTCGACGCCTGCGTCCGCGCCCATCAGGCCGGCGCCGACGGTGGCGCGCGCGGGAAAGTCCTTGCCGAACACGGGGCGGTACGACTCGTTCATGTCGTTGAACTTCGTCAGGTCCGGCAGGTACACGACGGCGTCGACGACGTCCTTCCAGTCGTAGCCGGCTGCCTTCAGCGTGCGTCCGATCCGGACGAGCGATTCAGCCGTCTGTGCCTTGATGTCGCCTTTGTTCTCCGCCGTGTTGCCGAGGATCCCGGCGACGTACAACCGGTTCCCCGTCTTGATCGCGGAGCTCAGGTTCGGGTTCTTCGTGCCGGGTTTCCCGTCAGCCGTCGGCGTCGTGTACGCGGTGTGGCCGCCGCCCTTGACGGCGACCATCGTGATCTCGACGATGTAATCCGGCGACGTCAACAGCGTCTTCACGGTTGCGCGCGCGGGCGGGTCGGTGGGGAAGTAGGACTGGTACACCTTGTTCATGTCCTGGAAGGCCGCCTGATCGGAGATGTAGACGCGCGACGCGGCCACGTCGCTGTAGGCGAAGCCGGCGGCCTTCAGCACCGCCGCGCCGTTCTCGAGCACCGCCTTGGTCTGCGCCGCCATGTCGCCCTTGATCGGCGTGTTGTCCTTGCCGTTGCGCGCGATCAGACCGGACAGAAACAGCGTGTTGCCGGTCTTGATCGCGTAGCTGTACGGATTCGGCGACGAGCTCCACTCGCTCGGGTTCACCACCACCCGCTCGCCGCCATTCGGGATCGCGACGACGGCGATCTCGACCAACCCTTCGTTGAGCAGCGGCAGCATGACCGTGGTGCGGGCCGGCGGATCCTTCGTCCAGTAGGTGCGGTACACCTCGTTCATCGCCGCGAAATCGCTCTGGTTCTTGAGATAGACCGTCACGCTCGCCGCGTTGGCGAGGCTCGAGCCGGCGGTCTTCAGCGTGGCGCTGATGCCGTCGAGGACCTGCTTGGTCTGTGCCTTGATGTCGCCGTTGCTGCCGAGCGTGCCAGCGACATAGACCAGGCCGCCGGCTTTGACCGCCGCGCTGAACGGCAGCGCCGGGTTGGCGCCGGGAAACACCTGTCGCGTGGACGACTGTGCAGAAGACATGGTCACCGCCGCGGAAAACATTGCGACGACTGCGAGCCCAACACGCATGCGATCGCTCCTTGAGTGACGCCATTCTATACTTACTGCGTGATTCAGAAGCGGCGATCGAGGATCCATGGGTGGGGTGTCTACGCAACCAAGGCGATTCCGAAGAACAAGCGGATTATTCACTACGCCGGGGAGAAGATTTCCAACCAGGAGAGCCTGAAGCGGGAGCGGCGCTACATCCAGCGCGGCCACATCTGGTGCTTCAAGCTCACCAACCGCACCGTGATCGACGCCGGCGTCGGCGGCAACGACGCGCGCTTCATCAACCATTCCTGCCGCCCCAACTGCTACATCCACATCGTCGACGGCACGATCTGGATTCGCGCCGCGCGCGCGATCCGCCGTGGCGAGGAGCTGACCTACAACTACAACACCGACGGCGAAGGGCTGATCCGGTGCCTCTGCCGGCCCGGCTGTCAGACGCTGTTGTGAAGGTCCTCTACCTGCACGGCTTCGCCTCGTCGCCGGGCTCGACGAAGGTCGGCTACTTCACCGAGCGGTTCCGGGAGCGCGGGATCGACGTCCATGCCCCGGATTTCAACCAGCCGGAGTTCAGAACGCTGACCCTCACGCGGATGCTCGACCAGCTGAGCGCGGCGCTGACCACGACGCCGGGCGCCGCGACCCTGATCGGATCGAGTCTCGGCGGCACGCTTGCCATTCTCGCGGCCGCGAATAATCCGACGCGCGTCGAGCGCCTCGTCCTGATGGCGCCGGCGGTGATGTTCGCGAAGCCCGGCCACCATCTGCTGCCGCCGGAGCGCGTGGACGAGTGGCGGCGCCGCGGCGCGCTGCCGTTCTTCCACTACGCCTACAACGAGGAGCGCGACCTGAACGTCGAGTTTTACGAAGACAGTCTGCAGCACGACGCCTTCGGCGCCGCGTTCAGCCAGCCGACGCTGATCTTCCAGGGCATGCGCGACGCCTCGGTGGACTACCGGACCGTCGAGGCGTTCGCGCAGGGGCGCTCGAACGTCACGCTGTCGCTGCTGGACGACGACCATCAGCTGATTGCGAGCCTGCCACGCATGTGGACCGACATGCGGGCGTTTCTCGAACTCGACACATGAAACCCCCCGACACAAAAAGCAACCGCGGCGCACGCAGAGCACGCAGAGATCTTTTTTTACAGCTCATGGTTGCGGCGCTGCTTGTCTGCTCGGGACCCATCGGCGCAACGAACCAGAACCAGAACGAGAACCAGAACCAGAACCAAAAGAACCAGAACCAGAACCTCGAACGGCGAACCCCGAACCCCGAACCCAGCGTCCGCGTCGGCTTCGCGAAGCCCGGCGGCGGTTACACCGTCGTCGAGATGCCACTGGAGACTTACGTGGCGCGCGTGCTCGCGGGAGAGGCCGCGCGCGACAGCCCGCCGGCCGCGCTCGAAGCGCTGGCGATCACCATCCGCACGTTCGCGCGCGCGAACCGCGGACGCCACCGCGCCGACGGCTTCGACCTGTGCGATCAGACGCATTGTCAGGTCGTGCGCACCGCGACGGCGGCAACCGAGCGTGCCGCCGCCGTCACCGGGGGGCGGCTGCTCGTTCGCGCCGGCCAGGTGGCGACGGTGTACTACAGCGCGTCGTGCGGCGGCCACACCGCCGCACCGTCGGAGGTCTGGCCCGGTCACGAAGACCTGGCGTACCTGCCGTCGAAAGCGGACGAGGCGTGCGAGCGCATGCCGGCATGGGACGCGGAGCTGGTGACGGCGGATCTCGTGCGCGCACTCCGTGCGTCCGGATACCGCGGCTCGCTGCGCGCGATGAAGATCGTGTCGCACACGGCGTCCGGCCGGGTCGCGATCCTGCGCCTCGACGGCCTCACGCCCGATCTCATTTCAGGACAGGATCTGCGCGTGGTCGTCGGCCGCACGCTGGGCTGGCAGCACATCAAGAGCACCGCGTTCGATCTGAAAAAGGAAGACGACGTTTACCGCTTCAGCGGCCATGGCTCCGGTCATGGCGTCGGCCTGTGCGTGATCGGATCGGCGCGCCTCGCGGAACGGGGGATGACGACGGACAAGATTCTTGCGCGCTACTTCCCTGGTCTCGAGGTCGCGCGCGACCGCGACCGGCCGATCACGACGGAGGCCGCAGCGCGGCCAGCACCGCCGGCCGCCGCCGCGCTCCCGCGGCCGGCGCCGGACGTGGCGCTGTCATTGCCAGACGAAGACGAAGGGGATCGAGCGGTGATTCAGCGCCAGGTCCTGCGTGCGCGTGACGACATGGCACAGGCGCTGGGCGTCGCGCCGCCGCCGCGCGTCACGGTCCGGTTCCATACGACGACCGACGACTACGAACAGGCGACCGGGCGCGCCTGGTTCACGTCGGGCGCGTATGTCGACGGCGAGCTGCACCTGCTGCCGCTCGCCACTCTGCGCAGCCGGGACCTTCTCGATCGCACGATCCGGCACGAGCTGGTTCACATGATGATCGACGGGCCGCTGGCGTCGCGGCCGGCGTGGGTGAGAGAGGGTGGGGCGATCTATTTTGCGGGAGGGCCGCCGGTCGCGAGCGAGCCGCAGCGTCCGGCGTTCAAGCTGGATCCCCGCGCCTCGTGTCCGAGCGACAGCGAGCTGCTGGCTCCGGTGTCGGTCGGCGCGCTGGCCAACGCCTTCGCGCGCGCCCGCGCGTGCTTCGCGAAGCAGATGGCGGCTGGCAGAAGCTGGAAGGAGGTTAGATGAATCGAAGTGTCATCCTCTTTGATGTTTTCTGCGTATTCGACAGATAATTGGCCGCGGCGAGCGGCCAACCCGGGCTGTAGCACCCTAATATTTCCTATCGGCTGCTCCGGGAGATCGGCCTGCGTTTGTTCGGGCCGACGAACTTCAACGACCACACCGGCACTCAGACGCCGGGGCGCATCGGTACCCGTACTGCGGCGTGCCGTCAACTTCCGCGTGTTTTCTGACGAGAACGTTCACCTTGGCGGACATGAAGCGGGTCGGCTCCGTCGGGGATTCGGTCACTGTCGGCGTTGCGCGGCTCGCCGCGGCATTTCAGGCCGTTCAGAGTGTGCGCGCGGTGCGCGCCTGCGGCGTGCTGCTGGCGTCCGAAATGCAAGTGCCGGCCCATGTGGTCCTCACTCACCGCGACCTCCGCCTCAACAGTCTCTCGAACTCAGCAACGCTCCCATGAAACAAGTGCTCAGACGCGGCATCGGCGAAATGATCGTCGCCGACGTGCCCGAACCGGTCGCTTCGTCGCAGCAGGTGCTGGTACACCCGCTCTACTCGCTCATCAGCAGCGGCACGGAGACGGCGAACATTCACCAGGACGGCGTCATCAAAGAGGTCGCCCACAACCCGTCGCACATTCGCAAGGTGCTCGACGTCATGAAGGTGAACGGCCCGCTGCGCACGCTGGCCGAGGTGCGGGCGAAGTTCAGTGAGTATGCGGTGCTCGGCTACTCGGGCGCCGGCGTCGTCGTCGGCAAGCACGCGGCCGTGGGCGATCTTCAAATCGGCGACCGCGTCGCGTACGGCGGCGAAGGCACCGGCCACGGTGAAGTGATTGTCACCGGCCGCAAGCTGGTGGCGCGCATTCCCGACGATGTGAGCTTCGACCACGCGTCGTTCACGACGCTGGGCAGCATCGCGCTCAACTCGATCCGCATCGCGAACATCCAGCTTGGCGAGATGGTCGTCGTGATCGGGCTCGGGCTGGTGGGCCAGCTCGTCGCGCAGCTCGCGCGGCTCCAGGGTGCCGTGGTGATTGCCTCGGATCTCAACCACCACCGCGTCGAGATGGCGACCTCGATGGGCGCCGATCACGGCGTGATTTCGGGTGACGGGCTTCGCGACGCGGTGTCGGCGCTGACCAACGGCCGGTTCGCCGACTGCGTGATCGTCGCGGCCGCTGCCAAGTCTGCCGGTCCCTGCCGCGCGGCGCTTTCGGTCTGCCGCGATCGCGGCCGCATCGTCGTCGTCGGCGCGGTCGAGATGAGCTTTCCATGGAACGACATGTACTTGAAGGAGATCCAGCTGCTGATGTCGCGGGCCTACGGTCCCGGCAGCTACGATCCGAGCTACGAGCAGCGCGGGCAGGACTATCCGCTGCCGTACGTCCGCTGGACGGAGAACCGGAACATGGAAGAGTTCCTGCGGCTCCTGTCGCGGAAGCAGATCAACGTGGCGCCACTCGTCTCGCACACCTACACGCTGGACCAAGCGCCGGCCGCCTATCAGACGATCGTGGACCCGTCGACCAACAGCCTCGCGGTTCTGCTCAAGTACGACGAAGCGCATGCGGACGCGGCAGTGAAGGCGTTTGCGCCCGCGCGGCGGCTCGATCTGTCCACGCCGGGTCCGCGCGGCGCGTCCGAGTTGCGCGTGGCGCTCGTCGGGTCAGGCAACCTGGCGCGCTGGGCACACCTGCCGGCGCTCAAATCGATTTCGGGCGCGAAGCTGCACGCCGTGCACTCGGCCGCCGGCGCGCGCGGTCGGACGTACGGCGAACGGTTCGGCGCCGCGTACTGCACGACGGATTTCGAGCAGATCCTGGCCGACAAGGACGTCGACGTCGTCCTGATCACGAGCCGCAACCAGCACCACGCCGATCAGGCCGCGCGATCGCTCCGCGCCGGCAAGCATGTATTCGTCGAAAAGCCGATGGCGCTGACGGCGGGCGAGTGCGACGACCTGATCGCAGCGACGTATGAGAGCGGCCGGCAGCTGACAGTGGGGTTCAACCGCCGCTTCGCACCGGATTACGTGGGCCTGAAGAAAGCCCTGGCGGGACGATCGAGCCCGGCCGTCATGAGCTGCCGCATCAACTCGCCGGGCATCACCGAGCCGTACTGGATGGCCGATCCGGCGATCGGCGGCGCGATTCTCGGCGAAGCCTGTCACTTCGTCGACCTGATGACGTGGCTGGTCGATGCCGAGCCGCTTCGCGTGGCCGCCTTCTCGCTGCCCATGGATCGCAAGCATCCGATCGGGCAGAACAACCTGACCGCGACGTTCCATTTTGCGGACGGATCGGTCGGGGCGCTGACGTACTGCACCGTCGGCAGCCGCACCTCGGGCGGCGAGCGGGTCGAAGTGTTCGCACAGGGTATCGGGGCCAGTACGGAGGACTTCCGCCGGCTCACTGTGCAGAAGGGCCTCGCCCGCACGTCGCGGCGGTGGTTTGCCGAGAAGGGGTACACGGCGCAGATGGAGTCGTTCTTTGCCTCGCTGCGGAGCGGCGGCGCGCTCGCGGTGAACGTGATCGACGGCACGCGCGCGACGCTCGGCTGTCTCGCGATGCTCGAGGCCGCGCGCACCGCTTCGACCGTGGCGATCGATCTGCCGAAGGCTGACGCGCCGGTCACCACCGGAAGGATCGGGTGATGGGCACGCAGAAAGCGCGGATCCGTGTCCTGCTCGTCGCGCCGTCGCTGCAGATCCTCGGCGGCCAGGCCGTGCAGGCGACGCGACTGCTCTCGGCGATCTCCAAGGATCCGTCAGTGACGATCGACTTCCAGCCGCTCGATCCGCAGCTGCCGGCGGCCCTCGGGTTCGTCAAGCACATGAAGTTCGTTCGAACGGTCGTGACGTGGCTGGAGTACGTGGGCATCCTGCTGCTCCGGGCGCGGCACTACGACATCCTGCACGTCTTCACGGCCGCGTACACCTCCTACATGCTCTGGACGATTCCTGCGCTGGCCGTGGCCAAGTTCTACGGCAAGAGTATCGTGGTGAACTACCGCGACGGCCAGGCGGAGGATCACCTGCGCAACTGGCGCACCGCGCTGCCGACGATTCGCCGGATGGATGCGATCATCTCGCCGTCGGGATTCCTCGTCGACGTCTTCGCGAAGTTTGGCGTTCGCATCCAGTCCATCTCCAACATCCTCGACGTCGGGACGTTCACGTACCGGCGCCGGCGGGAGTTGCGGCCGGTGTTCCTGCACAACCGGATCCTGGAGCCGCTGTACAACGTGCCGTGCACGCTCCGGGCGTTCCAGATCGTCCAACAGCACTATCCGGCGGCATCGCTGACGGTCGCGCACTCGGGGCCGCTGCGGACTTCGCTGGAGGCGCTGGCCGCTGAACTCGGCCTGCGAAACACGCGGTTCATCGGCCGCGTTCCGCACGCCGAGGTCGCGGCGCTGTACGACGCTGCCGATGTGTACCTGACGAGCCCCGATATCGACTGCATGCCCGGCTCGATTCTCGAGTGTTTCGCATCGGGCCTGCCGGTGGTCGCCACGCGAGCCGGCGGGATCCCGTACATCGCCACGGACCAGGAGACGGCGCTGCTCGTCCCAATCGGCGATCACGCGGCCATGGCCGAGGCCGCGCTCCGGTACCTTCGGGATCCCGATCTGGTGGAGCGCATCACGTTGAACGCGCGCAACAGCTGCGACCGCTACACGGAAGCGCCCGTGCGTGACGCCTGGGTCGCGCTCTATCGGCGGCTGGTCTCGCGCCCCGAATTCGACGCGCAGCGGAGCCATGCTCAAAGCGCTTGAGCAGGACTGCGGCAAGAGCGCGAGCCGGGACGGGACGCACGCTCGAGCGACGACGATTCGCTGAAGACGCGATTGCAGCGATTCGAGACAACCTCGCAGCGCGGTCGTGTGATGGGCCTGCAGACTCAGCTATGCGCGCCTCTGACATAGCGCGTGCCCGCGGAACACGAATTGCACAGTTCCGGGGCCGTGCCGCCATCGGATTCACAGGAGAGCCTCACACTTCGAACGTCGTGGCTCGTCGTTGGTAAGACACTCGCGTTCGCGCTGACCGTCGCCATTCCGTTGCTGCTGGTGCGGCGGATGCCGCGAGAGCAGTTCGGCCTCTACAAGCAAACCTTCCTCGTCATCAACAGCGCGATCAACATCCTCCCGCTCGGGTTCAGCATGACGGCGTTCTACTACCTCGCGCGGGAGGAGGAGTACCGGACACACACCGTCTTCAACATCGTGCTGTTCACGACGGCGGTCGCGACGCTGTGCGGCGCCGTCGTGCTCGCCTGCCCTGCCGCACTGGTGTTGCTGTTCAAGGAACCGAGCGCCGCTGCATTTTCGCCGTGGATCGCCGGCATTATCGTGCTGTGGGTGGTCGGGTCGTTTCTGGAAATCGTCACCGTCGCGAACCAGGAGATCAGGCTGGCGACGACAATGATTCTCGGCATCCAGGCGACTCGGGCGATCTTCTTTGTCGCAGCCGCCGCGATCAGTGGCACGATTCGCGCGCTCCTGCTGGCAGCCATCGCGCAAGGCGTGGTTCAGGTCCTCGCCTTGTTCCTGTATCTGCGCAGCCGGTTTCCCCGGTTCTGGCGCGCCTTCGACGTCGGTTTCCTGCGCCGGCAGGTGGCATACGCGCTGCCGTTCGGCGCCGCCGGTCTGCTCTACTCGTTGCAACTCGATCTCCACAGTTATTTCGTGTCGCACCAGTTCGGAGCCGCAACCTACGCGGTGTATTCCATCGGGTGTTTCCAGCTGCCGCTGTTCGGCATCCTCTCCGATTCGGTGGGCGGCGTATTGATACCGCGCATCAGCCGGCTCCAACACCGCCGCGAGCGGCGCGAAATCGTCCTCGTCACGGCTCGTGCGATGCGCAAGTTGGCACTCGCGTACTTTCCCGCGTATGCGTTCCTGCTGGTGATGCGTCGCGAGTTCATCATCGCCTTGTTCACAGCCCGTTATCTCGACAGCATTCCGGTATTCGCGATCAACCTGACGCTGATTCCGCTGGGCGTTCTTCTGCTCGACCCGATCATGCGCGCGCACGCGGAGCATCGGCGCTTTCTCGTCAAGCTGCACGCGGCACTCCTCGTCGGGCTCGCGGCCACGCTGCCATTCGCGCTCGGCAGATTCGGGCTGGTCGGCGCGATTACCGCTGTCGTCATGTTCAATGCGGCGGGTCGCGCCGTGACATTGATGAAGGTCGCAACGATTCTCGACGTCGGGATCGACGACCTCCGACTGCTCGCAGACGTCGGCAAGGTGTCAATCGCCGCCGCCGGTGCGGCGCTCACCACAGCGTTGATCCGGCCATTCACGACCACGACCGCGCCGCTCGTCAGCCTCACCATTTGCGGCGTGGCGTTCACGCTCGTGTACGCGACGGTTGCCGTGCTGTCCGGCGTCGTGACGGTCGATGAACGCGCCGCGATCAAGACCCACGTCCTGCGTGCGACGGGCCGGGTGCCCGGTCTGGCCGCGCTCCTGGTGCCGGTGCCGGTCAGGGAAGAGCGGTGATCATGGGGAACTCGTTGAAGACCGCATACGACCTGCTCACCGCGGACGGACCCGGCACGGTTGCGCG
Organism: Vicinamibacterales bacterium; assembly: GCA_035259385.1. Taxonomy (GTDB): domain Bacteria; phylum Acidobacteriota; class Vicinamibacteria; order Vicinamibacterales; family CAVVIG01; genus QHWK01. Next base: position 16,845 of record DATFWL010000353.1, read on the forward strand.
AGTGTCCATCGAAAAACTGGGCATGTGGTGGCGCCACGGCAGCACGTTCGACATCGGGAGGTTTTTCGGCCTGCCGACACCGATCGCCCGGCTCGATGGTTGCGAGTTCGAACTGCATTGGCCATCGGTTGCGGACAACGTCAGGTATCTGCTGCTCTCGGGAAAGCACGAACAGCCGGAGCGCACGCTGGTGAAGCAATTCGTGCCGCGGGACGCGCCAATCGTCGAGTTCGGTGCCGCCTTCGGCGTCGTATCGTGCATTTCGAACCGAAGGCTCGCCGATCCGACCCAGCACGTTGTCGTCGAGGCGAATCCGGCGCTCATCGCCGTTCTCACCGCGAATCGGAATCGCAACCATTGCCGCTTCGAGGTGTTACATCGTGCGATCGCCTACGACGCGCCCGTAGTGAGGCTCGACCTCGACGAGAATCCCCTCGCGAGCCGGGTCCATTCGGCCGGCAGGACGGTCACACCGGTCACGACGACGACGCTGCGGCGGATCGTCGAGGAGCGAGGCTTTCACCGGTGCACGTTGGTGTGCGATATCGAGGGGGGCGAGCTCGATCTCGTACGGCACGAGGCGGACACGATCGGCGACCGCGTCGAGACAATCGTCCTCGAACTCCACGAGCGAATCATCGGTAGCGAGCAGACTGCGGAAATCCTGGCGCGGTTACGCGATATCGGCTTCCGGATCGTCGCGCGCCGGTGGGAATCGGTCGTGCTGAAGAAAACGGCCGATCGCGGAAGCCACGTGCGCTGAAACGGACTACTTCGGTTCCGGCACCGCCGGCACCGTATACACTTTCTTGAGCGCCGCCTGATATTCGCCGAACAACGCCTTGATTCCGTCGAATTCCTTCTTCACGGCCGCGCGGTAGTCCGCGCGGGTGGCGAAGTCGAAGAGGATCGCCGACATCGTTTGCGCGTCGACGGTGAATCCTTTGTGCCCGATCTCCTTGAGGTTGTCGGCGTCCATCTCGTAGGTGTGATTCGAGAACGTGGACGACTGCGCGCTGACGCCGACGCCTGGGATGTCGCGCGACACGCTGCCGGTCTCCTCGAACCCCTGCGGCTTGCCTGGCTCGGGGTTCACTCCGGTTGCGCCGAAGTTCCTCATGTACTGGAAGGCGACCTCGCCGAGCGTGGCGAGGCTGACGCCGTCGAGGTCCTTTCCGTAATGATCGATCTTCACTTTCGTCCCGGTCGCCAGCGCCGCCGCCTTCGCGGCATTGTCGACGAACTCGACGACCTGCTGGAGGTAGACCTCGTCGGGATAGCGGATGTAGAAGTCCGCCACCGTGCGATCGGGAACGACGTTTGGCGCCGCACCGCCTTCGAGAATCACGCCCTGAACGCGCGCCTCCGGACGGATGCTGATGCGCGCGGCATCGATGTTGTTGAACATCTGAATCACCGCCTGCAGCGCGTTCCGTCCGTTCCACGGCGTCATCTGGTGCGTCGGAGCGCCGCTGAATGTGTACTTCGCGCCGACGATGTTCAGGCAGCACGAGCCGAAGCCGTGCGCCGGTCGTGACGTCTGGCTCGATGCGTGGCTGCGCACGATGATGTCGGCGCCGTCGAAGACGTGTGCCTCGTGCATCTGTGTCTTCGCGTTCGGCGGCATCATTTCCTCACCCGGCGTGCCGTAGACGACGACGCTGCCGGGCGTCTTCGAGCGGACGAGAAACTCGGAGATCGCGACGGCGGCGGCGAAACCGACGGGACCCTGTGCGCTGTGCTGGTCACCGTGGAAGGCGCCCTTCGTGCCGCGGAGCGCGTCGTACTCGACGATGATGCCGAGCGTCGGGCTGCCGCTGTTCTGCTTGAACTTCGCGACGAATGCCGTCGAGAGGCCGCCGCTGCCGGTCTCGACGCTGAAGTTGTGCTGGCGCAGGTAGTCGGTGAGCTTGCTGACCGAGCGCTTCTCTTCGAAGCCGATTTCCGGATGCGTCGCGATGTCGTCGGCGAGCGCGAGGAGCTCCTTGTCCATCAGCTCCTTCGTACGCGCAACCACGTGATCGCGCTCGGCATCCGCCCCGGTGAGCCGCGCGACGATGCCCGGGATGTCGAGCGACTGCTCCAGCGCGGCCATTTTTTTCAGGACATCCCGCGCGGCCTCCTTCTCGGTTGGCGTGTCCTGTGCCGAGACGGCAAGAGGGGTGACCACTAGAATGACCGCAAGTGAGAGACGGAACATGTGCGGAATTATAGTCGGCGGTTCCCGGCTGGTCAGCAGTGGCAGCTGGACGGCCGCCAAACGGAAAAACTTTTCCTTCCCAGTCGAACGGCTGAGGAAATAGCCGTCACAAAAGTGGCTCTGAACTTGCTCCTCAGCGGCGTGTGAGACTACCTCTGGCGTTGCTTGTCGTCGGCTTCGTCTCGCTTGGCGGCCGCCAACCCGTGCGACCCATCGTCGCCGCAACCTCCAACAGCACCGCCTCCGACGATCCGTACCGGGTCGCGACGTTGTGCACTGCCGTCCCGGTGAACACCGGCCGCCGTGTGTCCGTGTCGTCTGCGGCGGACTTGCAGCGGGCCCTCGACACCGCGACGGCCGGCGACACGATTCTCCTCGCCGCCGGCGTCACGTTCACGCCTGCCGGTGGAGGCAGCTTCGTGCTGCGCAATCGCCACCTCGCACCGGGACAGTGGATCGTGATCCGCTCCGCGAATGCCGCCTTCGACCCAGGCGGGCAGATTCCGCCGAACACGCGCGTCAGCGACGCGAATGTCTCGCTGATGGCGCAGATCAGGACGGCCGGCGCCAACGCGCCAGCGATCCGCGCCGAGTCGGGTGCGAGCGGCTACCGGTTGATCGGTCTCGACATCGGCATCGATTCGTCAGTACGGGAGCTCACGAACCTCGTCGAGCTCGGCAACGGCTCGGAGACGACAGTCGAGGCGCTGCCGTCCGATATCGTCATCGACCGGTGCTTCATCCATGGCAACGATGACGGGAACTTCCGGCGTGGCGTCCTGATGAACGGCGCCAGGATGGCGGTGGTCGATTCGTACGTCTCCAACTTTCACGACGCGAACACCGATTCGCAGGCAGTCGGCGGCGTGAACGGGTCCGGGCCCTTCAAGATCGTGAACAACTTTCTCGAAGCCGCCAGCGAGAACGTCATGTTCGGCGGCTCCGATCCGTCGATACCCGACCTCGTCTCGCACGACATCGAAGTGCGCCGCAACCTCATGACGAAGCGGCTGTCGTGGCAGGCGGCGCGCGTGCCGGTGAAGAATGCGTTCGAGCTGAAAAACGCCAGCCGCGTCGTGATCGAAGGCAACACCTTCGAGCACGTCTGGGCGTCGGGGCAGGACGGGACTGCGATCCTTCTGAAGTCGGCGAACCAGGACGGACGCTGCACGTGGTGCGTCACCGAGTACGTGACCTTTCGCCACAACATCGTACGCGGCGCGGCACACGGCATGACCCTGAACGCTGCCGAGGGCGCGCCTCTGCCCCGCAAGGCCCACCACATCCGCGTGGACAATGTCCTGTTCGAAGATATCGGCGGCGCGCAGTGGGGCAGCGGCGGCAAACTGCTGCGCGTCTTCGGCGGTGTCAGCACGCTGTCGTTCACGCACGTGACGTCGCGCGCGAACCCCGGCGGCATTCTGGACCCGCAGGCGCCAGAGGATTCGAATCCCGGGCTGGTCTTCAAGAACAACCTCGTCGAGCGCAAGTACTACGGGATTGGCACTGGTTCGGACGAAGGCACTCGGACCCTGTCGCGCAACTTCAACCCGTACACCTACGGATACAACGTCCTCGTCAACACGTCGGCGCCTACCGATCAAGCGATTGCGGACGGCGCGCTCGAGTCGCGGTATCCGGGACACACGTGGGTCGTGTCGAACTGGAACGACGTCGGATTTCAGAACGGCACGTCCGCTCTGGCGAAAACGAGCCGCTTCAGCCGGGCCGCCGACGATGGCAAGGATGTCGGCGCCGATCTGACGGCGATCGCGGCTGCGCAAGCCGGCGGGCGCGGCGCCGACGGCTGCGGCGAAGGGATCGCAGTACCGAAGTGAGCGCGCGGCCTTGACGGCACGCAGCGTGCGCCTCGACCCGCCGACGATGTGAGGACGGTCAGCGCGCGGCGAGCTTGCGAAGCTCCGATGCCGGCGCCCACGCGAGCGTGGTGTTAGGGACTCGAAAAACCCGAATCTGCGTCGTGAGGCCATCGAGATAGGCCGTCAGTCCGCGGAAGTCTCCACGGCCGCCGTAGTCGTGCCAGAACACGAGGCCGCGATCGGCCATCATGACCGCCATTTTCCGCGTGTCGTTTTCCACATACTGCCGCGTGTGCGCGCCGTCGATGAACCCCAGTTCAACCGTGCCGGCGTATGGCGCGGGATCGAACGTCCGCGAGTCGCCATACAGCTGCTCGTAGCGATCCTCGAGGCCGAGCTGATGGACGAATGAGCCAACTTTGCGCTGGTGCACCAAGTCGACGTCGCTACTGAGATAGTGCGACCCTATTGGGGCATCGAGGGGTAGATCGAGCGAGTAGACACGCGCGGTGACTGGCGCGTTCAGGATCAATACGCTGGTTGAGTGGCCCATGAACGTGCCTATTTCGAACACAGTGGCGGGGCGAAGCGCGCGCGTCGCCATTGCGAGCACGACCAGTTCGTCGAGCCGCGTGATTCCGTTGGTTTGCAGCGAGAGCGGCAGCTGTGCCCGTTCGCACCGGTCGGCCGTGGACCACCCCTGCTCGTAAATGAAAGCGACGGGGTCGTTCGCCTCGAGGCCCAGGCCCATCAGTTCGTAATACCTCCGAACGCTCTGCGCCCAGTACTCCCGGGCCAGCTGTCGGTCGCGCATTGCGAGGCGCACACCATTCAGATTCGCATTCGTCACCGCATCGAGCAGCAAACCCATTCCCGCACCTCGCGCCGATTCTGTTCACTCAGTGAAGCAGTGTCGACTGTGCAACTGGCGTGCCCGCCGGCATCGCGGCGGTGAGCGAACGGAATGGATGGCGCTGGCACCCGGATTGCTCGACCCTTCGGCACATGCGAATTCTCTGGGTGAAGGCCGGTAAGCTGCTGCCGGTGGACTCAGGCGGCAAAATCCGTTCATACAACTTGTTGCGGCAGATTCACCGGCGTCACGACCTCACGCTGCTCTCCTACTACGGCGGGAAACGCGACGCCGTCTACGACCGCGACATCGGCGGCCGTTTTCCAGGCGCGCGCTCGATCTGCACTGGTGTTCCCGACGAGAGCGGATTGCATTACGTGCAGCACGTGTGGTCGCGGGTGCCGTACGCCGTCGTGAAGTTCAGCGCGCCACGGGTGCGTCACGCCGTCCGTGAATCGCTCGCCTCAGGTCGATTCGACGTGTGCGTGTGCGACTTTCTGTCCGCATCGTTGAATTTTCCGCGAGTGCTGCGCACGCCAACGGTCCTGTTCCAGCACAACGTCGAGTCGATTCTGTGGAACCGGCAGGCGCGGCACGAGCCGAACCTTCTCAAGCGACTCGCGTTCGCGCTCGAAGCGTGGAAGATGCGTCGCTACGAGCGCCACGCGGTGCAGCGCTTCGATCATGTGATGGCGGTGTCCGATGCTGATCGCGACGCGTTCGCGCAGATGACCGACCGCGACCGCATCAGCGTTGTGCCGACCGGCGTCGACGTCGCGCAGTACCGGCCTGCGGCTTCGTCGCCGGCGCGGGGGCCGCTCGTGATGTTTCTCGGGTCGATGGATTGGGAAGCCAACGTCGATGCGGTCGAGTTCTTCGCGCGCGAGGCGTGGCCGGCAATCAAGGCGGCAGTTCCCCAGGCGCGCTTCAGAATCGTGGGTCGCAATCCTGGCGCCCGTGTCCGCGCACTTGCCTCGGAGTCGATCGAGGTGACCGGCACGGTTCCCTCGGTTGTCGAGCATTTGCAGGAAGCCGCCGCCGTCGTCGTGCCGCTCAGGATCGGCGGCGGCACGCGGCTGAAGATCTTCGAAGCGATGGCCGCCGGCCGCGCCGTCGTGTCCACGTCAGTCGGCGCCGAAGGCCTCGATGTCGTGCACGACCGCGACATCGTGCTGGCCGACGGTGCTGTTCCATTCGCGCGTGCCGTCGTCGACCTGCTCTCCGATTCCGCCGCCCGAGAACGCCTCGGCTGCGCCGCGGCTGCGTCGGCCGCCAGATACGACTGGCCGGAAGTGGCGATGCGCTTCGAGCAGATTCTCGAACGGGTCGCTGCTGTGTCACGGCTGGAATCCGCGTACGTGCGGCCGGCTCGTGTCGGGGCCTAGGCGCATGAGAGTTCTGGTCCTCGACGGGAACGAAAATCAGGCGGTCGCGGCCACACGATCGCTCGCGCGACGCGGGCACGAGGTGTGGGTCGGCGCCGAGACCCGCTGGTCGAAAGCGGGATGGTCGCGGTCCTGCTCCGTGCAATTCCGCTATCCGTCGCCGGAACCCGATCCGATCTCGTTCGTGACCGCCATTGCGGCCGCAGCGGCCGCTGCGCCGGGTACCCTGGTTCTTCCGATGACCGAACGGACGACGCTGCCGATCTCGGCCCATCGCCAGCGCATCGCGCGCGCGCGCGGGCGCCTCGTCCTGCCGCCACATGACGTCGTCGAGCGGGCCTTCGACAAGGCCGAAACGACACGGCTTGCACGTCGTCTCGGAATTGCCGTGCCGCGAACCGCAGTCGTTTCGAGCGACGCGAGCCCGTATGACACCGCGTCAGTGCTCCGGTATCCGGTCGTGATCAAACCGCGCAGCTCGCAGGAGTACGTTGGCGGCGCGCTGCGGACGACAGGCGCGCCGAGGTACGCGCGCGATTCGAAGGAGCTCGTCGTGGCGTGGGACGAGCTGTCGCGGCGATGTGGTTCTGCGCTGGTGCAGGAGTTCGTGGACGGCGCTGGCGTCGGCTATTTCGCGCTCATGCGCGAGGGGGAATTGCGCGCTGAATTCGCGCATCGCCGAATCCGCGACGTGCGGCCAACGGGATCGGGCAGCTCGCTGCGCGTCAGCATCGCCCCTCCGCCGCGCGTCCGCGAGGCCGCGCTGGCGATCCTGACCGCTCTCGAGTGGCACGGCGTCGCGATGGTTGAATTCAGGATGACGTCGGACGGCACGCCCGTGTTCATGGAGGTCAACGGCCGATTCTGGAATTCCCTGGCGCTGCCGATCGCCGCAGGCATCGATTTCCCTGCGCTGGTGGCGGCTCTTGCCGTCGACGGCGACGTCGCCGTGGCCGGCGCGTATCGAATCGGTGTGCGCTGCCGCTGGCTGCTCGGCGACATGCGGCATCTCGTCGAGGTCTGGCGCGGCGCCCCGCGAGGCTATCCGCAGCCGTACCCGTCACGCGCGCGGACGGTAGTCGACGTGTTGGTGCCGAATGCGCACACCGTCCACGACAATTTCATGTGGCGCGATCCGCTGCCGGAGCTGGGCGACTGGCTCCATTTCGGACTGCGAACGCTTCCGCGCCGACTGAGGAGAGACCGGCCGACAGAGGTGTGGCATGCTGCGGGGCGCCCTTCACATCCATAGCACGTACTCCGACGGCGAGTTCACGCTCGCTGAGCTCCGCGAGCTGTTCATTGCGTCAGGGTGCGCGTTCTCCTGCGTAACCGACCACGCCGACTGGTTCGACGACGACCGCCTGATCGCTTATCGCGATGAATGCGGCAGGCTGTCGGATCAGCGCTTTCAGTTCATCGCGGGGCTGGAGTATGGATGCGTCGATCGCATGCACGTGCTCGGCTACGGAGTTACCATTCCCGTTGCCTCGACACAGCCCGAAGCGGTCATTCGGCACATTCAGGCGAACGGCGGAATCGCGGTCATCGCCCACCCGAAAGAAACGTCGTTCCCGGCAATCGAGGGCTTTGATCCGCGGCCGGACGGCGTCGAGGTCTGGAATTCGAAATACGACGGTCGCTATGCGCCTCGCGTTGCAACGTTCGATCTACTCAGGCGCATGAACACGAAGTCCGCCAACCTGCGTGCCTTCTACGGAATCGATCTTCACTGGCGCCGCCAGTACCGAGGCCTGTTCACCGATGTCGACGCGGACGCCCTCGACGGCGGGCAGATACTCGCTGCGCTGGCGGCCGGACGATTCGCCGGGGTCAAGGAACGCGCAACACTGCCATCCGACGGCGTGCTGTCGCCGGCGCGGCTCGCGGCATTCGCGCGCGTCAATCGCCGGTCGCAGGCGTTGCGGACGTGGACGCGTTCGGTGACGCAGACGATCGAGCGGCTGGGCGTCGTCGTTCCAGGTCCAATCAAAGCCGAACTACGTCGTTTTCTCTGAGACAGAGTCGGGCTCGTCTCCCCACGTCATCTGCGGCGACCGGCCGAGAATCCACGCGCGGCCGCGGTCGTAGACCGTTCCGCCAGTCGCCTTGGCCACCGCTTTGAGCCGCCACGCAATCGACTGGCGCAGCCACGGCAGACGGCTGCCGTTTGCAATGGCTGCTGCCGTCGCCGCAGCCGTGGAACAGCGGACGCTGTAGCGGCCGAAAACCAGCAACGAATCGACGGACTCGACACGAGTGGTCGGCTCAGACGTAAACAGAAACTGGATGCCGGCGTCACGTGCGGTGCGCGCCACCGCCTCAGTACAGTAGCCGCCTGGCACGGATGCAACGCGGATCGGTTCGCCGATGATATCGGCGAGCGTCGTCATGCTGCGCGCCCATTCGTCCCGCTGGCGTGCTTCACTGCACCGGCCCATCCGAAGCGGATGTGTATGGGTGTGGCTCCCGACGACGTGTCCGCGACTGCGAAGCGTCTGAATCTGCGAGCGCGTGAGAAAGCCGCGGCGGTCGATGTAAGCGGTCGTCACGAAGAAGTGTCCCCGCCAGCCCCGCGCCTCCAGAGCTCCAGCGATGTACTCGGCGGCGCTGACGCCGCCATCGTCGAACGTCAGCAGCACGGGCGGAGTGGAGCGATGTCGAGTCGCTTCGATCCGGCGATCGGTCAGGGTCTCGATCGTGATGGGATGCCGCCAGCGCGGCCCCGCAATTGCCGCCAGATGCTGCTCGAACTGCTCGACCGGCAGCTTGTACCGCGCCGCTTCACCGCCGGGAAACCCGCTGGCATCGAACCCGGGGCCGGTCACGTCGTGGTACATCAGAGTGAACGCATTCACCAGCACAGTCCGCGATAGTCGGCGTCGAACGAGGCTCCAGGAACGGGCAGGCGGACCAGATCGATGATGATTTGATCGGCCGTGCTCTTTTTCAACGCGACCGCAAACTCCGGCGACTGATTGCCGACGACGATGACCTCGGAGTGGGTGACGACGTCGTCGACGGTCTCGCACAGCAACGACGAGAGATGCGGGATTTGACGTTCGATGTAGTCCTTGTTCGCGCCGACCAGCCTGGCGAACGAGACGTTCTTGTCGTAGATGCGCAGCGAGACACCCTTCCCGAGGAGCGTCTCCGCGAGAATCACGAGCGGGCTCTCGCGCAGGTCGTCGGTGCCGGCCTTGAAGCTGAACCCGAGCAGTCCGACCTGCTTCTTGCCGGTCTCGAGCACCTGTTCGACCGCCAGTTCGATCTGCCGGCGGTTGCTCGGCAGGATCTGCGAGATCATCGGCATCTCGAGGTCGACCTGCCTGGCCCGGTACTGAAGTGCGCGGACGTCCTTCGGCAGACACGATCCGCCGAACGCGAATCCGGGCTTCAGGTAGTAGGACGACAGATTCAGCTTCTCGTCGCGGCAGAAGATGTCCATCACCTCGTGGCTGTCGATGTCCAGGCGTTTGCACAGGTTGCCGATCTCGTTCGCGAAGCAGACCTTGAGCGCGTGCCAGGTGTTGCTCGTGTACTTCATCATCTCGGCGACGCGGATGCTGGTGGTGATGAGCGGGGCGTCAATCGCCTGATACAACGCGATCGTCCCGCTCGCATCCGCCGCATGGTTGTGACCGACCAGCGTCAGCGGCGGCTTGCGGAAATCCTTGAGCGCCGTTCCTTCGCGGAGAAACTCGGGATTCACCGAGACGCCGAATCCGTCGCCGTAGGTCTTGCCCGACTCACGTTCCAGCGTGGGAATGACGACCTCGTGCGTCGTGCCGGGCAGAACGGTGCTGCGCACGACCACGACGTGGTAAGTCGAGGCCGACGCGAGCTCGCGCCCGATCTGTTCGCACACGCGCTGGAGATACGTCAGGTCGAGGCTGCCATTCCGCTGGCTCGGCGTGCCGACGCACAGCAGCGAGGCCTCCGTGTCGTGGATCGCGTCGGCCGTTTCGGTGGTCGCCCGGAGGCGTCCTTCGGCCGTTGCACGCGCGAGCAACTCGTCGAGCCCGGGTTCGACAACCGGACTGCGGCCGGCGTTGACCGCGGCGACCTTGTCCGGGTTGATGTCGACACCGACGACGGTATGGCCATCGCCGGCGAAGGCGGCCGCCGACACGCAGCCTACGTATCCAAGACCAAAGACTGAGACTCGCATGGTTCGCCTTTCGTGATGACGCGCTGCCGGCGGGCTGCGGCGGATGGTTCGGGGAGGGTCTGCACGCCTTGCCGGTCGATGAACGTTCGGTACCAGAGCTCGAGGTTGAGGAGGCTCCAGATGCGATCGCCGCCATTGGTGGCGCCAGCGGCATGCTGCCGGAGCAGCGTCTCGACGGCGCCTGGATCGGTGACGCCGCGCTCGCGGGTGCGCCGGTCGAGCAGGATCTCGGCGGCAACGGCATTCCACGCGCCGCGCGCCCAGCCGGCGAACGGCACCGGAAACCCCATTTTCGGACGCTTCAGAATGCAGTCGGGCAGGACGCCCTTCATCGACTCGCGCAGGATGCGCTTGGTCGTCAGGCCGGACAGCTTCCACTCGTCGGGCAACTGCGCGGCGAACTCGACCAGCTTGTGGTCGAGAAACGGTACACGGCTCTCGATCGACGTCGCCATGCTCATCTGGTCCTGCTTCATCAGGAGTTCCACCAGATAGGTCTTGATATCCGCGTACAACACTCGATCGAGCAGCGTGCTTCCCGGATTGGGGCGATCGAAGTACTCGCGTCCCGACGCGTAGGCGCGTCGCCCGGTGACGCCCGCGCGCAGCCCGGGTGCGAGGAGCGACCGTTGATCGGCGAGGCGGATCGAGGCGAAGTTGTCGAAGAACATCGACTCCGGGGTGCGCGCCATCGCGAGAAACGATCGCCGTGCGTAGCGACCGATCATTCCCGGCAGCCGCGGCACGACCGCCGACGCAACGGCGGCTCGGAGGTCGGCCGGCACGACGCGTTCGTAGACGGTACCGGCCCGCCAGTTCCACGCCAGCCGCAGGTATTTGCCGTAGCCGGCGAGCAGCTCGTCGCTGCCCTCGCCGGTGAGGACGACCGTGACGTGCCGCCGCGCCAGCGCCGACACGAAGTACAGCGGCACGCTCGACGGATGCGCGATCGGTTCGTCTTCGTGCCACACCAGCTTCGGCAGCGCACCGAAGAAGTCGCGGTCCCCGATCACCACCTCGTGCGAGTCGGCGTTGATCGCGCGCGCGACCTGGCGCGCGTATTCGAGCTCATTGAACGCCCGATCCGTGAACGCCACGGAAAAGGTCTGCAGCGGCCGATCGATCAGCGTCGACATGATGGCGGCAATCGCGCTGCTGTCGATGCCCCCGGAGAGAAACATCCCGAGCGGAACGTCGCTCATCAGCCGCAGCCTCACCGATTCGGTCAGCAGCGCCCGGAATTCATCGACGATGGCCCGCGCCGAGCGGCGCTCGCGGCGGTCGGCGCCGCGCTGCGGCAGATCCCAGTACTGCCGCGTCGCGGCTTCGCCGCGCTCGAAAACGAGCAGATGTCCCGGCAGCAGCTTGCGAATGCCCTTGAAGAGCGTCCCGGTGCCGGACGTGTAGCGGGTGCCGAGTAACTCGGGTAGGAGCGTCTCGTCGGGTTCCGGCGCAATCAGGCCGCTGGCCAGGATCGCCTTCATCTCTGATCCGAAGATCAGGGTGTCGCCGATCAACGACCAGTACAGCGGCTTGATACCGAGGCGATCGCGAACCAGCAAGAGCCGGCGTCGCGGCGCGTCCCAGACGGCGAACGCGAACATGCCGCGGAACCGGTGAACCGCGTCGTCGCCCCATTCCTCGTAGGCGTGGACGATCGTTTCGGTGTCTGACTTGGTCCGGTACGTGTGTCCGCGCGCCTCGAGCTCGGCCCGGATGTCCTCGTGGTTGTAGATCTCGCCGTTGTACACGACCCAGATGCTGCCGTCCTCGTTCGAGAGCGGCTGCTGTCCCGTGCTCAGGTCGACGATGCTGAGGCGGCGATGCGCCAGCGCGGCGATGCCGTCCCAGTGCAGGCCGGCCTCATCCGGCCCGCGGTGGGTGATGATGTCGCGCATGCGCAGGGCGCGAACCGGCGAGTCGCCGGCCAGCCGGTCAACCCCTGCGATGCCAGCAATACCGCACATGATCTCGATCCATTCCGGTCGTCGCGATCGTGGATGTCGCCGGCGTCACGCTGCGGCCGCTCCGCGGCCGGCGGCTTCGCCGTCGACGAACTGTCGGAACCACAGCTCGAGCATCACCAGGCTCCAGAGCCGGTGGCGATGGTCGTGCGCGCCGTCACGATGGTCGCGCCACATCGCGCGAATCGCGCGATCGTCGAACACGCCACGGTCCCGCATCCGTCCGTCGAGGAGCAGAGCGTCGACCATCGGCGCCAGCGGCCCGCGCAGCCACTCGCCGATCGGCGCAGAGAACCCCTGCTTCGGCCGATCGACGATCGACTTCGGGATGCGCCGCTCGAGCAGGCGGCGCAGCAGATACTTGCCCTGGCGGTTCTTCAGCTTCAGCGAGGCAGGCACGGAGGCCGCGAACTCGAGCAGCGTGTGGTCGAGCAGCGGCTCGCGCGACTCGAGCGATACCGCCATGCTCATCTTGTCGACCTTGGTCATGATGTCGTCGACCAGGTAGGTCCGGACGTCGACGTAGAGCGCGCGATCGAGCGGATCGCGCGATTGACACGCATCATAGGCGACGCGGAACCCGGCGAACGGATCCGCGTCGCGCACCTCGCGGGCGAAGTCGGGGGAGTACAGCGAGCCGCGCACCTCGGGCTCGAAGAGGCCGTACGCATGTTTTCGCGCGCAGGCGTCGGCCGGCGAGAGCGCGAGATGACGGAGCGACCGCGCACCTTTCACGCCGAGCGGCAGCCGCGCGGCGAGCCGGCCAGCGAGGCGGCCACCCGTCTCGCCGAGCCACTGGCGAGCCGCCAGCTCCCAGTGCTCGACGCGGTGACGCGTGTAGCCGGCCCAGAGCTCGTCGCCGCCGTCGCCGGACAGAGCGACGGTGACATGCTCGCGCGCGGCCTTCGACACGTAGTAGGTCGGCACCGCGGACGAATCGGCGAACGGCTCGTCGAGATGCCACGCCAGCGTCGGCAGCAGATCGGCGATGTCGGGGCGGACGATCTCCTCGTACTGGGTCACGCCGAGATGCCGCGCGACCGTTCGCGCGTAGGCCAGCTCGTTGAACGCGCTTTCGTCGAAGCCGACCGATGTCGTGATGACGCGGTCAGGCCCGCAGGCGTCGGCCATCGCCGCGACCACGGTGCTCGAATCGATGCCGCCGGACAGGAATGCGCCGAGCGGAACATCGCTCACCAGCCGCAGCCGGACCGATTCGCTCACCAGCGCGTCGAGCCGATCGAGATACGCGGCTTCGCGTGCCGGGTCGCCGTCGCCGGTGAAGGTCAGATCCCAGTAGCGGCGCACCGTCACGGCACCGCGCTCCGCGACCAGCAGGTGCGCCGCCGGCAGCTTGTGCACCGCGCGGTACATCGTGTGCGGGGTTGGAACGTATTGCAGCGAGAGATACGCGTCGAGCGCTTCGGCGCTCCAGTCACGCGGCACCTCCGGATCTTCGAGCAGCGCCTTGATCTCGGATCCGAACGTGATGCCGCCCGACGTCACACAGAAGTACAACGGCTTGACGCCGAGGCGATCGCGCACCAGCAGCAGCCGCCGCCTCGGCTGGTCCCACAGTGCGATCGCGAACATGCCGCGGAAGCGATCGACGGCGGCATCGCCCCACTGCTCGTAGCCGTGGACGATCACTTCGGTGTCCGACTGCGTGCGGAAGCGGTGACCGTGCGCCTGGAGCTCCGCGCGCAGCTCGGCGAAGTTGTAGATCTCGCCGTTGAAAATCACCCAGATGGTGCCATCTTCATTGGTCAGCGGCTGATCGCCCGTGGACAGGTCGATGATGCTGAGCCGGCGGTGGCCGAGCCCGATGCCGTCACCGATATGAAAGCCGTCCGCGTCGGGACCTCGGTGCGCGATCACCGACGTCATCGCCTGCAGCCGCGTGCGATCGATCGGGCGGCCGTGGTCGAAGTTGAACTTGCCTGCGACACCGCACATGGTCAGGAGGCCGCCAGTTCGGGTTCCGCCGGAACGACGCCGCGACGCGACAGCTCGGTGAGATACAGCTGTTCGAATGCGGCGACCATCCGATCGAACGAGTAACGCGCGCGCGCGTCGACGCGGGCGGCGTCGCCGAGTCGCGCGGCGTGCGGCGCGTCGCCAATCAGCCGGCAGAGCGCGTCCGCAAGCGCGCCCGGGTCGCCCGGTGGGACCAGCACGCCGGTCCTGCCGTCGTCAATCAATTCGAGGATCCCGCCGACGGCGGAGGCGACAATCGGCAGGCCCGCAGCCATCGCTTCGAGGACCGCGTTCGGGAATGCCTCCGATCGCGACGGCAGCACGAACACATCAGCGGCGGCCAGCCTGGCGGCGACATCGTCGCAGTGCCCGGCGAACGTGACGGCGTGGTCGACGCCTCGTGCACGGGCCCGCGCGCGCAGGCTGTCGAGCTCCGGCCCCGCGCCGACGAGATCGAAGTGCACATCGGGAACGCGGCGCAGCACGTCCGCCGCCGCGTCGAGCAGGACGTCGTGCCCTTTCTCCGCTCGCAGGTTCGCGACCATCACGATCGTGCGCAGACGCGTTCGCGGCGGCCCCGCAACGACGTTCGCTGCGTCGAGACCGTTGGGAATGATCGTCACCTTGCGGCTGGGAACGCGCTCCAGCAGCAGCCGCTCGGCGGCGGCGCGTGAGTTGGCAACGATGACGTGCGCGCAGGCATACGCGGCACGCTGCAGCGCGATCGCCGCGGGCGATTTGTCGGGATTGATTTCGCGCCGGTTCCCGACGCGAACCGGAACGCGCGCGAGCGACGCGGCCGGCAGCCCGAAGATGTTCGATGGCAACGCCGCGGTGTGGACGACGGCGATATCCAGCGCTCGGCACCAGCGCGCGAACGCCGCCATCTGCTGCAGCAGACCGCGCGACTTGAAGCTGTCGACGGGAAACTCGGTCACCGATTGCGCCGCT
Organism: Vicinamibacterales bacterium; assembly: GCA_035259385.1. GTDB lineage: Bacteria > Acidobacteriota > Vicinamibacteria > Vicinamibacterales > CAVVIG01 > QHWK01. The sequence goes on from DATFWL010000353.1 coordinate 32,166, forward strand.
TCGGCGACCCGTCCGACCCACCCGCCGCGAGCATGGAAGCACGCCACGTGGACCGCCCACCGCGACCGGTCGAGGCGGCGAATCAACTCGATCATCTGGCGTTCGGTGCCGCCTGGCTCGAAGCTGGTCAGTACGATCGCAATCGGTAGCGGAGCGGTCTGGTGCACCGGCGGCGATCTGAGCAAGGCAGATGCCACGGAAGTTCACGAAAAGCGCCGAGAAGTTTCCATTTCGCGGCTAGCGCGCGTGTGCAGACGGAACCGCCGGTGAGGAGAGTGGAAACGGATTACCGACAGCAGAGGCCTGCGGCCTGTCGACGTACTGCTGCTGCCACCGCTCGAAGACGACGAGTTGCCACAAGCGAAGCGTGTGGTCGCGTTTTCCCGATAGGTGCTCGTCGACGATCTGCCGTACGAACGGTACCCTGAAATAGCCGCGCTGCAGGCTCGACGGCGACAACAGCGTCTCGGCGAACAGCTCGCGCAGCCTGCCGCGGAACCAGAGGCCGAGCGGCACGCCGAATCCCTGCTTGCGGCGATTGAGAATGTCGGACGGGACGAGCGTGGCGGCGACCTCCTTGAGCACGTGCTTGCGACGGCCCGCCTTGATCTTCATCGATGCAGGGAGCGCCGCCGCGAACTCGACGACCTCGTTGTCGAGCAGCGGCACGCGCGACTCGATCGAATGCGCCATGCTCATGCGATCGACTTTCGTCAGGACGTCCTCTGGCAGATACGTTTCGGTGTCGAACCGCATCATCTGGCTTGGCCATGGCAGGCCGGCGAGGCGATCGAAGTGCCGCGCCAGCCGCGTCTCGGGATCAGGCCCCTCGATCTGGCGGCGCACGTCTGCGCTGAGGAGCTCCGGCTTCTCGTCGGCGCCGAAGAAGCGAATCGCATCGAGGTAGCGCCCCTGCCGGTCGCGCGAGACGTGCCGGAGGAAGTTCTTGCCGCGCGCGCCGTGCGGCAGCCGGGCCGCCGCGATCGCCGCCACGCGCCGGAACGCGCGCGGACTGCAGCGGTCGAACGCGACCACGCGCGGGTGCGGGACGTAGCGGTCGTAGCCGCCGAACAGCTCGTCGCCGCCATCGCCCGACAGCACCACGGTCACGTGCCGCCGCGCCATCTCCGAGACATACCAGGTCGGAATCGCGGAAGAGTCGGCGAACGGCTCGTCGAAGTGCGAGACGATGCGGTCGAGGATGCCGATCGCGTCAGGCTTGACCACGAACTCGTGGTGATCGGTGCCGAAGTGCCGCGCCACGCGACGCGCGTGTTCCAGTTCATCGAATGCGGGCTCGTCGAACCCGATCGAAAACGTCTTCACCCGGCGCCCGGTCACCGCTGCCATCAGGCCGACCACCAGGCTCGAGTCGACGCCTCCCGAGAGGAACGCGCCGAGCGGCACGTCGCTGAGCAGATGGCACCGCACGGCGTCGGTCAATACGCCGCGCAGCTGCTGGACGGCCTCGGCTTCGGTCCCGTCGAAGGTTTCGACGGCGGGAACCTGCCAGTAGCGCTCGATCGCGAGCCGGCCGTCGTGCCACGTCAACAGATGGCCGGGCGGCAGTTTCCGCACGCTCTTGAAGATCGATCCGTCGCGGGGCGTGTACAGAACCGAGAGGTAGTGATCGAGCGCGTCGAGGTCGATCGTGCGCGGCAGATCCGGCGCCTGGAGCAGCGACTTCAGCTCGGATCCGAAGTACAGCCGCCCGTTCTGCTCGGCGTAGTACAGCGGCTTGATGCCGACGCGGTCGCGCGCCACGACCAGCGTGCGCGTGCGCGCATCCCAGATGGCCAGGCCGAACATGCCGCGCAGCCGCGCGATCGCCGCCGTGCCCCACTCTTCGTAGGCGTGGACGATTGCTTCGGTGTCGGTGGCCGTGTAGAAACGATGGCCCGCGCGCTCCAGCTGACCGCGCAGCTCGGGGAAGTTGTAGATCTCCCCGTTGAACACGATCCACACCGATCGATCTTCGTTGTGAATCGGCTGATGACCGGTCGTCAGATCGATGATGCTGAGCCGGCGCATCCCGAGCGCCACGCCGTCGGCGACCCAGGCGCCCTCGTCGTCCGGGCCGCGATGCCGGATCACATCGCACATCCGACGCACGAGCGCGCGGCTCTCGTCGCGCGTGAACGGCGCGCTCGCGGCTGACGATTCGACGAAGCCGGCGATCCCGCACATGAATGTTCAGCGCACTCCGATGCTGCGTTCCTGCCGCGGCGCCGATCGGCGGTCGATCCACACCGGCTGTTCGCGGCCGCCGACGACGAGCCGCGCGCCGCGAGTGGCGCCGGCAACGCGCGCATCGGCGGTGAAGTCGACGTGCAACGCCGGCACCGCGCGCGGCAGCGCGAAATGAATGCCGCGTCGGCCGGGCGTCCGTACGAACGATCCGTCGACGAGGGCCACCCGGGCTACCGGCCGATCGCCAGTGACCCTGCAGAACAGCGCGCGCGCGTCGGTCTCGAATTCGCTGACGCGCCAGGTCGCGCCCCACGCCGCGAACGGCTCGACGAAAAGCGCGTAGTCCACCGACGCGGCACGCGTGACGCGGAGCCCGGTGGCGTGGACCGTCGTGCCGGCCTCGGCCCAGATCGGCAGACACTCGACGTCGGCAACCGGATTCTGCGGATTCAGGTCGAAGACGCTGATCATCCAGAACGGCGTCCCACCGCTGTGGCCGACGCGCACGGTCGTGGAGCGATCCACGCGGCCGTACGCCGGCGAGTACCAGCCAAGGCCGCTCGCCTCGTCACCGACGAACATCTCGACCAGGCCGTGCGGCACGACCAGGCCGACCCGTTCGCCGTTGCGGGTGAACGTCACGCTGCGCCCGCGCGCGTCAACGGTCCATCGCGGATCGACGTGCCAGTGGACTGCGGCCGTGTGCGTCTCGGGATCCACTTCCCCGGCCGCTGCTGCCGAGGCGCCCTTTCCCGCCGGCGCGCGACTGACGAAGTCGGCGACGACGATGAGGTCGGCGTGCAGCGTCAGGACGCGTCGACGGTGCTCGAAGGGTGCGTATCCCGCGTGCGTACCGTCGAAGTAATCGAAGGCATCGTTCGTCCGCCACGCGAGCACCCGTGCGTCGGCGACGTGGGCCCAGTGAAATGGGCCGCGCGGCACCGACTGCGAACGGTCGTCGAGCAGCAGCGTGTTGTGGAGCGCGGTGGACCGCATCCGGTCGCGCAACGCCGCATCGGACGTGTAGCACGCCGTCCCCGGATCGATCAGGAGCCGCAGGCCGCGTACCGACAGCGCCACCGACAACGCATCCGCGTGGGCATGACCGCAGTTCCCGTACCCGTGCGGGCCGCCGTCGATGACGAGGTGGTCACCCGCGACCGAGCGCGACACGTAGTAGCCCGTCTCGACCAGGCCGGCGGACGGCAGCGGTGCGAACGCCGGCGCCAGCGGCTCGACCCCGACTGCGGCCAGCATCCAGAGCGTCTCCTCCGGGGCCGGCCCGATCTGCCAGTCGGGACGCTGCACCAGCGCTGCCGCGCTCGACAGGCTGTCGCGCACGTCGTCGGGCGCGCGACCGGCAATCGGCAGCAGCATGCCGCCGTCGTCGTCCCCGAGGTGAGGCAGCAGGCCTCGATCGTCGGCGAGCAGCCGCGTCGAGAACGCGAGCCGGCCGACGACGGCCTCGAACGCGTCCGCTGCCGCGTCGCCGGTCAACCGCGCGACAATCGTCGCGAGCAGATAGAAGTCGAGCGTGTAGCGGTGGTAGTGCGTCGAGCGCTCGCAATGCCCGCCGTCGGCCGCGATCTGACGGCGTGCTTCGTCGAGCAGGATGTGCCGCCCGGTGTCCGCGCGCCGCTCGCTCGCCGCGAGCTCAGGGAGCGCGCGCCCGGCGACGTAAAGTCCGAGCGCCTCGCCGGTCAGATGCGTGTTCGGGCTGAAGTAGTACGAGAGGTTCTGTTCGACGTGGGTGAGCTGCCGATCGAGCGCGATCAGCAGATCGACGAGCCAGGGGGTCTCGCTGCTCTCGCCCGCCTCGGCGAAGAAGCCGATCGCCCAGGTCCAGGAGATCGCTCGAAACGCGAGCTCGAGCATGCTCGCCCAGTTGATGCCGGTGAGCGGCGGATTCGCGTCGAGCCAGCTGCGCAGCTCGGCGACGAAGCGCTCGCAGTATTTCGTCTCGCCAGTCAGCCAGAACGCTCGGCCGAGCGTCAGCCAGTGCTGGTGTCGATTGAGCTCCCAGATCACCTTGTGATCGCCGCACGCGGGATCCAGATACGGGACGTTTTTCCAGAAGAGCGACGGCGCGCGGCGATTCGACACCGCGTCGAAGTGCCAGTCGATGCCGGCTCGCCCCGCGGTCGGCGGCGTGGAACGCTCTGCGGCGCCGGAGTCGAAGTGCAGGCCGTGGTAGCCGAGGAGATCGAACGTGCCGGCAAGAATCCGATCGGCCGATGCCGCCGCCTGCGCGGCCGCCTGCGGGAACTCGCAGCGAATGCGCTCGACGAGCGGCGGCCTGATCGAGGAGTGCACGACGAAGCGAGCGGGGGACGACCCGATGTGACGCACCAGCCCGCGATGCGCGGCGAGCCAGTCGTTGCGGGACAGCGCGTCGCGGATCGCGCCGAGCCCGGCGATCCGGCTGAGCGCCGGCAGGAGATCCCGGCGATTCCAGCGCGGCTCGACGACGCGCGAGCGCAGGCGATCGCGCAGCGCGCGCACCGCGGCGGTAGCCCTCCAGGCAAACTCCGCCCGGTCCATGTACACGAGTCGCGAAATCAACTCCGCCCGATCGATCATGCGCTCAGCTCTTGACCGCCGACGACGCCGGCGAGGCGGAGGCATAGTCGCGTTGTCCGGCAGGCACGCGCGCCACACTTCGATACGTTTGCAGCCATTGCGCGCGGACCGCCGACCACGTGCACGCATGACAGGTCGCGTACGCCGCACGCGCCGTGTCGCGAGCGTGCTCCGGATCAGCGATGAGGCTCAGCACGTGGGCCGCGAGCATCTCGAAGTCGCCGAGCGGCGCCAGCAGCCCGTGACGTTCGTGCGCCAGGATCGCCGGTACGCCGCCCGCCTCGGTGGAGACCAAGTACTTCACGTCGGGCGCAAAGCGCAGCAGGGGCGGAAAGAGCGGGTTGACCGGCACCAGCCACGCATCGACGTCCGGATCACCCCGCCACGCCCCGAGCAGGCGGTTGGCTTGAACGGCCTGGCCGCTGAGGATGCGCAGCGAGGGAGCAACGAACGCAACGCGAAGTTTTCTCATCAGGAAGCGGCTCAACGGTATCAGTGTGGACGGCCGTGCTTGCCGCGATGCGCGGAACTGCAAGGCTCGCGCCGGAGCGGCTGCGATTCAGCGTCGAAGGCCAGATAGGGTCTGCCGCATTCGTCACGGCTGTTCGCCAGATAGGGAGGTGCGTACGCGTTCAGATACCGGGCGGGGTCGCCGGTTGCTCCGTCAGCGGCGGCGCGGGCGAGGTTGTAGGCTTCGCGCGCGGTGATGTAGTGGAGCACGTACTTCGTGCCGTCGTTGTACTCGCGTTCGAGATAGCTCAGCATGTTGCTGTAGTCCTGACCGGTGACCGCCTCGACGTCGCCGGGTGTGCTGGCGCCGTGCGAGAACAGCTTCACGAAGATCCAGTCGGGACGTTCGGCCACGTGGACGTTGGCGCGAATCCATCTGTCTGCGCGGGCGGGTGATGCATGCTCCGCCGCGTGGATGTCGCCGTCGTCCAGATCGAGGAAGAGATGGCGCGGGTTGAGCGACGGCGAAAAGATCAGCGGCCCCTCGAACATCATGAGGTCGGCCTCACCGGTGCGCAGCGTCGAGAGCGGCAGTCGGCGATCGTAGGATTTCGGGCCGTCGTCGTCGCGAGTCGCGTAAATCGAATTCACGCGTTTCGGCTGCGACGCCTGGTAGAGGCTCGGAAACGTGAAGTCGGCGAACCCGCCGAGGTCGCGCAGGAGGCGGATTTCCGTGCTCACGCCGCAGAACTGGTCGCCGTTGCTGTTGTCCAGACCGGAATTCCCGTGCACGAAGGCGAACTGGGTCCGCCCGTCCACGGTTCGCAGGAATCCGTACTCCTGGAACCTGCGGATCGCGATCGACATCGACGCACGCAGCTGCTCTTCCGTGTGGAAGGCGTGATGGTGGTGCAGTTCGACTTCGCCGAGGCCCGCCGCCGTCGCCGTTGCGAGCGTCTGCAGCACGCGATTCGAGATCTGTTCACCCGGATAGGCCCACGTATGCTGTGGCGGCCGCCCGGCGCTGTCGCGATGACGCGCTGCCAGCGCCGCGTAGCGCTGCACCCACTCGCGCGCCTCGTTTCGGGTGGGCTCGAAGTGATCGACCATCAGCAGAAAGATGTGCGTCGGACGAGGGGTGAAGAGCGGGCCGGTCCCGAACGTCGCCCAGCGCAGCAGGTAGTCGGGCAGGAACACCTGATAGTCTCGCGCGTACGCCCGCACCGAGAAGGCGGCGGCGTACAGCGCGATGCCCGCATACAGCAACGTCCGGAACGGCTTCGCCCATCGCGACAGCGTCAGCGACGGTAGTGACATCGACCGGCGGGGGAGCGCAGCTTCAAACGGCAACGACGTTCCGAGATTTACCTCTTCAGCCACTGCTCCTCCACTGCCTGCCTCCGAACTGACGCGGCTCCGATCGACGACGAGTCAGCCGCGCCGACCTCGACGGCGGCCGCACCGATTTCCCTCGTCACGCCGCGCGCAGACCGCGGCGAAGCCGATACGCCCATAGCAGTGGCCGCGGCCAGTACGACGCGAGACGCGCACACGCGGCGAGCGTCCAGCTGCGACGATCGGCAGCGAGCCTCGAGAGCGCGCCCGCGGCCCCGACGGCATCGCTGCGCTGCAGCGAGGCGCGCAGCTCCGCGCGCTGGAGCTCGCCGGTGAATCGCGTCACCTGCCGCCGCAGCGCCGCGCGTTCCTGCGGCCGATCGCCCAGCAGCGTGTCCAGGTGCTCCAGCACTCTCACGATCCCGCGAATCATCCGCGGTTCGTCACTCGACACGCTGTGGTCGCGGCGACGGTAGTACGCGAGCGGCTCGAAGTTGCGAATGATCGCAAATCCGGCGAGTGCTGCGCGCAACCAGAACTGATAGTCTTCGTTGCTGATCAACGCAGGATCGAAGCCGCCGATTTGTTCGTACACCTGCCGTCGGAACATCGCCAGGACGCAGACTGCGGCTTCGTGGTCGATGAGGTAGCAGAGCGAGATCGTGTCCAGCCCCGTTGTCTGCGGCCAGAACGGTTTGCCGTCGAACGTCCGCCCCCCGCCCTTGTTGAAGGCGTTCGAGGTCACGATCGACACGTCCGGGTTCGCCTCGAAGACAGCCAGCTGACGTTCGAGGAACGTCGGGGAAAAAAGATCGTCGCTGTCGAGCAGCGCGATGAACGCACCGCCGGCAGCACCGAGCGCCGCGTTCCGCGCCGCGGCGGTCCCGGCATTCGGCGTCGAGATCACGCGGATGCGCGCATCGCCAGCTGCGAATCGCCGCGCCACCTCGAGCGTATCGTCCGTCGATCCATCGTCGACGATCAGCAGCTCGAAATCACGGCACGTCTGTCCGAGAACTGACGCAATCGCCTCCGAGAGATAGGATCCGGCGTTGTACGCGGGCGTGATGACGCTGATGCGCGGCGCCGTCGTCATGGCTTCCGCGAAAACGGAAAAGGACTGTCAGCGGGCGGAAAGGATCTTCGCAACAACGGCAACTTCCGACCGAGGTTCGAAGGTCTGTCTGTCACTGTCGCGCTCCGGGCGACAGACAGCAAGCGAAGTACCACAAATTGGTGACAACGGCATGGCCGGGATAGCTCGCGATGCTGGCGGGCTGCGCGAATGCAAGAGCTGGCGAGTGACGTCGAAACGTGAGCCAGGTCGATTGACCTGGCTCACGTGAGGAGTGCCTTACTGTGGGGTCAAGCCCACCATGAACACATCCTGGCGGAACGTGCCCTCTTGGGAGTCTGATCCCAGCGTCTTTTCCCAGTTAGTCGTAAAGATTACCCAGCGGCCGTCTGGAGAGACGTTGGCGATCGGCTCGTACCAGAAGTACAGCGACGCCGGATCGGTGTCGCTCCGCGCATCCGAACGGTGATGGGCAAAGCGGTAGACCGGACCGCCGCCAACCCCGCCGTTCAGGTCCACGCCGATGATCTCCTCATCCCAGGGGCGCAGCGGGGCGGTGAGAGCGGCGCCGTAGCGGTAGGTGGAGGAAATCAGCGGCACGAGCGCGTCGGGGCGGACGTTGCTCCACGAGCTGTGGTCGGCCGCGTAGATCTCCTGCGGCGTGAGCACCTGTGGAATCAGGTCGGCCGTCCGCATCGGCGAATCCAGATAGCGGAACTGCCACTGCATCGCGTCCCACGACGAGGCTGTGCAGCAATCCTGGTTGACCGAGTAGCCGAAGCCGGCGGCGTCGTGCCCGCCGCTGAGCGCGGTCCACGGAAGCGGCGTAAACAAGTCGGTCGCCGTATCCCACAAGAACACCTGCGCCGCATTGCGGGGGGCCGCCAGGTCAACCGACGTCGGATAAATGAAAACGTAGCGGCCGGAGCGGTCAATGCTCGCGGCGTGAATGTGGAAGTTCAGCGGGACATTGGTGGCGACGCCGTTGATCGTCGAGGCGACCGTGTTGATAATCTTCCGGGCCCCAAGGTTGTTGAGCGGCGCATACAGCAAGTAGAAATGCGAGTCCTGCCCAGGACCGCCAAAGAACGTTAGCAGGTTCTCGCTCGTCGCTCCCCCGGTCATTGCCAGCCCGACATAGGTATCGGTGAGCCCGCCGACAACCGTGTCGAGATCCAGCAGCGACGTATAAGTGTCGGTGCTGAAGTCGTACTGCATGATCGTGCGGGCGTTGGCGCCACCGGCCCCGTAAATCAGATTCGGATTGAGCAGACTGAAATGCGGTTCCATGTTGAACCGGAGTGTGAGCCCGCCATCATCGATGCCGCTCGGCTGGAAGCGCGTCGCCGCCATCGTCGCCGGATTGAACCGATATGGCATGACCGTCCCGTCATTGCTGACAATGTAGAACGCCGTCGAATTGGCATTCCAGACCGCAAGGTGCGTGTTCGAAGCGACGCGATAGGAGCGATTGAGTGCGCCGGGGCGAGTGGCGCCGTCAGTGACGCGCATCATCTTCGAGCCGAACGTCGGGTCGGCGAACTGCGACCCTGCGGCGCCGACGGGCGGCAGCGCCGGTTTTGGACGCGGCGTGCGATCGGTGACTGCGTTGTACGCCAGCGGTGAAGTCCCTGGCGTCGGTGTCGGCGTCGGTGGTGGTGGCGGCGGTGGCGGCGGCGGCGGCGGCGGCGGAGGTGGCGCCGGCACGCTGATTCCGACGTTGTCGAAGGTCGCCGTATTGAGGACCGTCGCGTCGTGGCTGTTCACGATCAAACCCGCCAGCGGCCACGCGGCAGAAGCGGTCGTCGTGCCGACCGTCGTCCACGTGACGCCGTCGGTCGACAGCTGGCCGGTGACGCTCGTACCGCTTCGCGTCAACCGCAGGTAGACGGGCGCTGCAATCGGGGTATTGCTCTGCTTCGTGGTCAGCCCGCCCGCTGTCGTGCGCGTCATGAATTCGACGCCGCCTCCGGCTGGCTTCACGTCGAGAATCACGTTGGCCGCGTCAGGGGCGTCCGATTCGCGCAGCATCACTCCCGCCTTGGCCTTCGGATGGGTGTTCGACAGGCTCAGCACGCGCGCGACGATGTCGATGTCGCCACTGACGGTCTGCGAGACGAACTGGAAGGCGTCGGCGGCGCCCCAGATGTCCGCGCCCGCGCCGGCGATCGTGAACACGCCGGCGGCGTAGCTGGCGCTGCCGGCGAGGCCGACCGCGCCGATGTCGCGGCTCGTCCACGGCGACGGCACGCCTGCGGTCGTGAACGACCACACCGGCCCGGTGGTGACGCCACCGGCGTTACGCGCGGCGATCTGCCAGTAGTAAGTCGTGGCCGCTGCCAACCCTGCAGGCGTGTAGCTGGCCGTGGTCAGTGATGTGGCGGCGGTTGGCGGGTTGCTCGTCGTTCCGAACTTGATGTCGTAGGTCGTCGCGCCGCCGGCGCTCCATGCGAGCGAGGCATTCGTCGCGACGCCGTTGGCCTTGTCGGACGGTGCGACAACGGTCGGCGTGCCAGGCGCGGCAACGACCGTGGTGAAGGACCAAACGGGCCCTGTCGTCGACCCTCCGGCATTCTTCGCGACGACCTGCCAGTAGTAGGTCGTACCGTTCGCCAGCGCCGCGGGCGTATAGCTCGCCGCAGTCAGTCCCGTTGCGGCGGCTGGCGGCGGGTTTGTCGGGCCGAACCTGACGTCGTAGGCGGTCGCGCCGCTCGCGTTCCATGCAAGCGAGGTATTGAGGGCGATGCCGCTGGACGCATTGGCGGGCGTCACGATCGTCGGGATGGCGGGCGGCGCCACCGCGGTCGTGAACGACCACACGCTGCCGGTTGTCGTTCCGTTCGAGTTTCGAGCGACGACCTGCCAGAAGTACGTCGTGCCGTTGGCCAGCGAGCCCGGCGTGTACGTCGCAGTCGTCAGCCCGGTTGCCGCGACGGGCGGCGGGTTCGACGGTCCCAACTTGACGTCGTAGCTGGTGGCGCCGCTTGCGTTCCATGACAGCGCGGCGCCCAGCGCGACGCTCGTCGCGCCATCCGAAGGCGCGGCGACGACGGGCGCGCTCGGCGGCGGACCGGGCGGCGCCGTCACTGTCACGTTGTCAAAGACGCTCGTGTTCAGTTTCGTCGAGTGGCTGTTCACGGCCATGCCGACCAGGCCGAGCACGGCCGAGGGGTTCGCGCTCGCGACCGCTCGCCACACACTGCCGTCGGTCGAAACCGAACCGATCACCGCAGTCCCGCTCCGCGACAACTTCAACCAGGCGGGAAACGTGACGGCGGTGCTCGTGACGCTGGTCGTCGCGGCCCCTTTCGCCGACCGTGTCCTGAACTCGATACTGCCGCTCGGGGTGACGTCGAGGAGCACGTGCGCGGCGTCGGCCGCCGTCGACTCGCGCAGCATCACGCCGGCCTTGGCAAGTGCGCTGGTGTTCTGCATCGAGGTGACGCGGGCCACGACCTGCGTGCCGGGCTGGGCCGGTTGTGAGACGAACTGGAACGCATCGCTCGTCGCCGCGATGTCGGCGCCGGCGCCTTTGACGGTAAATATGCCGTTCGCGAAGCTCGCAGTGCCGGCCGGGATCGGTTGCCCGACGTCGACGCTGGTCCATGGCGACGGCAGGGTCGGCGCTTGCGGGATCGACGTGGGGACGACGTTGATGAAGTTCACGTTGGCGATGCCGTTGGTTCCCGCCGCGACGAAAACCAGACGGAAGACGTGCGGGCCCGACTGCAGGGTCACGCCGTCCTTGCGGATGCTCGTCCAGGACTGCCAGCCGCCGGTATTCGGCACCGTGAGCGTGCCGGTGACATCGGCGCCGTCGACCTCCACGCGCAGCGTGCCACCGGTGCTGGCGCTCGCCACCCGCAGTTCGAGCGTGTAACTGCCGCTCGCGGTCACGTTGGCCGTGTATTGCAGCCACTCGCCGGCCCGCACCCACGCGACGTCGTAACCGCCACCGGTATCTGAAGTCGCCTCGATATCCACATCGGTCTGTCGATACACGCCACCCTTGTTACCGGGCGTGGTGTCGAGATAGGCGACCGACGGACCGCCTTCGTCGAAGTTCTCCGCTTCAATGGTCCCCGGCAGCGCGACGGCAGTGCCGCCGAACGGAGTCGCGCCACCGGTCCCCGCCGCTGCGCGCCAGGAACCCAGTGCGATGAAGACACACGTCGCCGATACACGCACTCTCTGCGAGATCAAATTCAGAGCCCTCTAATGAAGTTGCTTCGAGGTTCGAAATGAACCGATCACATTGAGGCAATGGGGGTGCCATGCGGTGTTGCACGGCACCGATCGGTTGTTTGTCTAACGAAGTCGGGCGCTCTCTGATCTTCTTACTGTCGGGGGAGTGGCAGGGCGATTGCGGTTTCGATGGGCCGACGACAAAATCGGCAGATGAGGTTGAGGCTTCGGCGACCGGCTGGAAGTCGATTACTAATCGACGATCTGAGTGACGAATATCAGCCTGCATGCACAGAATCCGTGGGGTGGCGTTGACGGCAGTTATCGCGACTGCCGAATTGCCGGCAGCAAGGGAGTCCGACGCCGGCCCTTTCGGGCCGGCGTGGCGCTCAACGCGGTGTCAACTGGACGAGGAAGACGTCCTCCCGAGAGGTCCCGTCGCTCGTGTCCCTACCCAGCGTTTTCTCCCAGTTCGAGGTGAAGATCACGAACCGGCCGTCGGGCGACACGCTCGCAATCGGCTGGTACCAGAAGTATGCGATCGTCGGATCGGTGTCGCTCCTCACGTCGGAGCGATGATGCGCGAACCGGTACGTCACGCCGCCGCCACCGCTCGCGGTATCGGTGGCGATGACTTCGTCGTCCCACGCCCGCCACGGCGCGTCGTTGACGCCGTAGCGGAAGGTGGAGGAAATCACCGGTACGAGCGCGTCTGGACGGGCGTTGTGCCAGGTGGTGTGATCGCTGATGTAGACCTCTTTCGGCTGCAGCACGGGACTGACCAGATCGCTCGTTCGGGTGAGATCGTTGAGATACCGGAACTGCCACTGCATGCCGTCCCAGGTCGTGGTCGTGCAGCAGTCTTGATTGATCAAGGCGCCGAATCCGAGTATGCCGTGACCGCTCGAATGCATGGCCTCGATAATCGGCGTGATGACGTCGCTCGTCGTGTCCCACAGGTACACCTGCTCGGCGCTGCGCGGCGGCGCCAGATCCTCGACGCGCGGCGAGAGCATGACGTAGCGACCGCTTTTGTCGATCGATGACGAGTGCAGACGGAAGTTGAGCGTGACGTTCGTCGGCATGCCGTTGATGGTCGACGTGACCGTGTTCAGCAGCTTCCGCGCCGCCAGGTTGTCTATCGGCGACCACATGACGAGGTAATGCTGGTCCTGTTCTCCGCCGCCGAACATCGTCAGCAGCTTCTCGGGAGCCACGCCGCCGGTCTCCACGACGCCGAGAAACCCCGTGAGGCCGCTGACGATCGTGTCCAAATCGAGGATTGGCGTGTAGAGACCCGACTGGAAGTCGTATTGCCCCACGGTGCGGTTGTTCGCGCCGCTGACGGCGCCGTAGATCACGTTCGGGTTGACGAGGCTGAAGTGAGGCTCCACGTAGAAAGACAGGGTGGCGCCACCGTCGTCTGTCCAAGTCGGCTGAACGCGGACCGCCGACATCGTCTGACTGTCGAACAGGAACAGGATCGCGGTGCCGTCGTTACTAATTACGTAGAACGCCGTGGAGGTCGCATTCCACGCGGCCACCTGCAGGTTCGAGGGTACGCGGAACGACGCGCCGGGTAACCCTGGTCGCGTGAGTGCGTCCGTGACGCGCAGGATCTTCGAACCGAACGTCGGATCGGTGAAGGTGAAGCCGGCAGGCCCCAGCGGTGGCAGCGGCGGCTTCGCGTAGGGCGTGCGGTCGGTCACCGCGTTGTAGGCCGTGGGCGAAACGCCCGGCGGCGGCGGTGGCGGTGCGGGCGCGCTGATCGTGACGTTGTCGAAAATCGCTGTGTTCAGCCGCGTCGTGTCGTGGCTGTTGACGATCAGGCCGGCCAGCGGCAAGGCGGCGGAGGTGGTGGTCGAGCCGACGGTCGTCCACGTGACACCATCCGACGACACCGCGCCGGTGACGTTCGTGCCGCTTCGCGTCAGCCGGACGTAGACAGGTGCAGCCAGTGGCGTATTGCGTTGTTTTGTTGTCAGCCCGCCGGCTGTCTGCCGCGTCAGGAACTCCACGCCGCCTCCGGCGGGCTTGACGTCGAGCAGCACGTGGGCCGCATCCGTTGCGTTCGATTCGCGCAGCATCACGCCCGCCTTGGCCTTGGCCTGCGTGTTCATCAGGCTCACCACGCGCGCGACGATTTGAGTGTCCCCGCTGACCGTCTGCGACACGAACTGGAACGCGTCGGCGGTTCCCCAGACGTCGGCGCCTGCGCCGGCGACCGTGAACGCACCGTTTGCGTAGCTGGCGCTTCCGGTGAGCACGACCGCGCCGACGTCATCGGCCGTCCAGGACGACGGCAAGCCGGCGGTCGTGAACGACCACGCAGGACCGGCAGCGGTGCCGCCGGCATTACGAGCGATGACCTGCCAGTAGTAAGTCGTGCCCTTGGAAAGCGAGGGAGTCGTATAACTCGCAGCCGTCAGTGCCGTCGCCGCGGCAGGCGGCGGGTTTGACGTGCCGAACATCACGTCGTAACTCGTGGCGCCGCTCGCGGTCCATGATAGGACGGTGGTCAGCGCCGTCCCGACGGCGCCGTTCGCAGGCGCGACCAGGGCGAGGCCGGTCGGTGGAGGCGGCGTGACTGTCGATGACCAAACGACGTTGATGAAGTTCACGTTGCCGATGCCCTTGGTTCCAGCCTTGACGAAGACGAGCCGCATTTGATGCAGTCCCGCCTGGAGGGCGATGCCGTCCTTTCGGATAGTTGTCCACGTCTGCCAGCCGCCTGTGTTCGGCACGGTCAGCTCTCCGGTGACGTCTGCACCATCGACGTCGATCCGCAGCGTGCCGCCCGTGCTCAAGCTGGCCACGCGGAGTTCGAAGGCGTAGGTGCCACTCGCGGTCACGTTGGTCGTGTACTGCAACCACTCTCCTGACCGCACCCAGCCGACGTCAAAGCCGCCGCCGGCGTCGGTACAGGCTTCGATATCGACATCGGTCTGTCGATAAGCACCACCGCGATTACCAGGCGTCGTGTCGAAATAGGCGACGGAGGCGCCGCCTTCATCAAAGTTCTCTGCTTCGATCGTTCCGGGCAGCGCCGCTGCGGTACCGCCAAACGGGGCCCCATTGGTCGCTGCCGTCGCATGTGGAGGACTCAGCGAGACGCAGACACACATCGACCACATAGCCACAAAGGCGCTCCGGAAAGTCATCGCGTCTCCTTAGTTGTGAATTGTTTGGTTCGAGCCGTGAACCGGGAGGACGCATGTCAACGACAGTGCCACGCGACAACGCATGACAGCTGTGACTTTCTTCAGAACGGAATCGCGCTTCTCTGCGCGTGCTTATTAGTTATTTCGCAGAGGGCGTCGTGGATACTCCGCGATATCGTAATCAGTCTTCGAAACCATGACTGCAACGGTGATTGAACGATCGCCGGCACCGACGAAAGCATGCAGCATTTCGAAGTTTTGCACGGTACCTATGAAGGATCGAAGGAAGGCGGCGCGCGACGGACGTTGCTATAACAGCTGTCCGCGGGTACGAGCAGCCGTTATGTCGTCAGTGTGTGGATCTTCGGCGTGCCACTCTGACATCGAGTGATGACGGTCGAGAGAAGAGTGAGACGAGTGCGACGACAGCGATCGAGCGTCGACGGATGCTGGAGTCGTGACGGCGCGCCGTCGCACGATAACCCACGTTTCGGCTCTGCTTACGATTCTCTGCCACGGCACCCAGAAGACGTTGACGACCAGGAAGCCTCCGAAGGTCGGTCCCATCATCAGGCGAATGGCCGCCAGCATGCCGATGGCGGCCGGCACCAGCACCATCCGCGCACGACGGCTTACCAGCGCCGCCGGAAAGGCCACCTCGGTGGCGACCGCAGCGGCAGCGACGGTGCTCGAAAGCCCGTGATGCGCCGCGATCCACAGGCCAGCGCGGGTGAGTGGATCGGCGTCCGACACGTGGTACAGCGCGCGCGTCAGCAGGATGCTCATGTTGCCGGACGTGATCCACGCCAACCCGCCGTAGCGCAGCTTCGCCAGGCCGGCGGCAAAGAACACCAGCGAGACCGCAACCCAGATCGCACGGATTGGCCAGGTGTACTCACCGCTGCACTTCAGCCCCCGATCGCCTTTCAGCAGGACGTCGATCGACCAGGCATCCGCGGCTTTCGAGCACGCGAGGATGCCCATCGCGATGACCAGCACGGCGTCGAAGTGGTACGTCTGCCCGAAGTTGTGCGGCAGGCCGAGCAGGTAGACGCCGAGTAGGCTGGCGACCACCATGCTCGCGCGCGTGAAGAGGCCAACTGCGCTCAAGAGAAGAGACACGCGCCAGACCACCTGCAGGACCCCCAGGACGTCGGGTAGCAACGGCTTCAGGTGAAGCGCCGTGAACAGCGGCAACGGCAGCCAGAACGCCTCCGACACCGCGCCCCAGGCGCTGACGTCCTCCCGGGCGTAGATCACGAACACGCCTGCGAAGAACAACAGCCGCCCGACACCGAGATCCACCGGCGACGATGGGGTGAACCAGAAGCGCGACCAGCGGGAAATCACGTGCGCTCGTCAGAAGGCCGCGCTGGCGGACGCGCGGTAGACCGCGTCGACGAGGTGACGCGAGTCCGGGGTGTCGACATTGGATGCGTCGGGGTGGAGCGTCCACCGCATTTCGTACAACCGGACGCCCTCCAGTGGCGCACCGTCGTGCAGGCCGGCGCGCCGCCGCTCTTCGTAGCGATCGAGGCAATCGCGGAGCTGCTCGTGGATCTGGGTGCGTCGGGCAGGATCGGTGTACGTCCGCGAAAACGCGCTCGTCAGCCGGCATTGGTCGAACGGGAAGATGACGTCGCCGTCGAGCAGGGTGACTTCCTGACCGGCGCCCGCCGGGACGCCGACGATGCGTAGACAGCGCAGCGACGCTTCCTCCTCGACGATCGAGAACATCGGGTACGGTGACAACGGCCAGTGTTCGCGGCCTGTGTAGATGTCGTAGAACGATCCACCGATCAGTACCGCGAGAAGAGCTTGGACGAAGACCAATCGGCCGAGCGACAGGTTGACACTTGCCGCATGGCGCCGCAGACGTGTGATTGCAAGGCGGAACGGATCGACAACGATCTGCCGGCCGGTCGGACGATGCCGGATGACGGTGTGCCGGAGGTATGCGGCCAGGTACACGCCGTGATACCAGCGGCGCAACGCCGCCGGGTGGTTGCGTCGGAGCAGCATCATGACGGCGCTCCACAACGCACGGGCCAGTTCGGCGTAGACGTGTGAGGGCGCTCCGAAGAGGTATGTACCGGTCAAGGGCTCCGGACGGAGGCCGCCGCTCCTTTCGACCAACTCCTCGCGCCGCATCTGTGCCGAGAAGTGTCCGTGCCCGGCGTGCCATCTGCGATGGTAGCGCCGCGTGAGTCGCTCCTTTGGAATCGTCGCGCCGACGACGAGTTCGGGCGCGTAGAGCGCGCGGCCGCCGGCCCGCCACATCCGAACCAGGAGTTCGTGATCCTGGCATCGCGGGAACTCTGCCGAGAAGCCGGCGATGCGATCGAACACTTCGCGGCGGAACGCGAGATTGGCGGTAAGGAGACAGCGGGGATCCTGTGCGCTGGTGTAGAACTGCCGGTTGCCGTAGTCCAGAATCGCGAGCGGCGGCCAGTGCTGCCCGTCGAGCCACGCCGGCACGTCGTCGGGCCACTCCGCTCGAATCGGTCCGCCGACGCCCCACGCATCCGGGTGTTTGTCGAGGAGTTCCTTGATCGTCGCGACCCAGCGAACCGCGACGACGTTGTCGTCGTCGGTGAACGCGATGATCGGCGCTCGCGCCGCCTGAATGCCGGCATTGCGTCCGTACGACACCCCGAGCCGTGGCTCCCGGACATAGCGCACGTTGTCAGCGATCGCGCTGAACGAGTCCACGGTTCGCTGGGTTTCGTCGGTCGACGCGTTGTCGACGACGATGACTTCGTATTCGAAATTCGGTGGGACGATCTGATGGGTGAGGTGGTCGAGCGCGCGCGCCAGAATCGTGCAGCGGTTGTGAGAGCTGATGACGACCGATACGTCTGGCGCATGGGGTCGCACCACGGCGCTGGGCTGTGCAATGAATGGACCAGTCAGCAATACGCAGTTTCATGTCTTTGGCCCGCCATTCAGCTCGCGCAAATGGCAGACGTGGCCTTAAAAACAGTAAACCGCCGCGCCTCGAGGCGACTTTGTTGCTCATCGGCACGATGGCTCAGTTGGGTGTGAGATCGCCGCAATGGCGACGCGTCACGTGCTCTTATTGCCAGCCGCGGATGCCATACCACGCAAGGCCGACGTATTCGTGGATGACTTCCTGCGAGAACTCGACCGCCTGCTGGGTCGGCACCCACCTCTTCGATGGCCGTTCGAGCGAGACGGGGTCGGTCGCAATTGCCGGGACGGCGTTCAGCCCGGCCCGGCGGAAGGCGCCGAGCGCACGTCGCATGTGCGTGTCCGATGTGACGACGATGCAGGACGTAATGCCACGCTGCCGAAGGATCTGCGCCGTCAGCAGCGACTCGTCGCGTGTGGACTTGGACTCCGACTCGAGCAGGATCATCGAATCGGGGACGCCGAGCTCAACTAGTGCGCGCCGCATCACCTCGGACTCCGGCATCATGTCGCGCCCTTCCGGCGGGCCGCCGGAACTGACGATCGAGGCGCCGTTCAGCAGCTGAAAGACGCGAGCGGCTTCCAGCACGCGAGCCGTGCCGCCGAGCGTCAGGAGACCGAGCCGCTGCGTGCGGCCATGAACCGTGCGCGCGCCGGCGCCGAGCACCACGATGGCGAGAGGTGCCGGCGGAGCGTCGCTGATCGAGAAGCCGTGAAAGCCTTGCCGCAGCGGCGCGCTGATGACGCGCACGACGCCGTTCACGCTCAGCGACAGGTAGACGATCAACAGACCGGTGAGTGCCCAGCGCGCCGCCCGCGACTGGGACGCCATCCAGAGCCAGACGACGCCGCAGGCGAGACCGATCAGAAGACCGTCAATGGAGAAGAGCGCACTGATGATTTCGGACATCGAGAGGGCCGCCAAATGGTCGCACGAGTGGGCAGGATGGGCAGGAAGGGCTGGAGGGGCCGGAGGGGCTGGAGGGGCAGGGAGGGCAGGATGGGCAGGACCCCTCCCGCCCTTCCAGCCCGTCCCGCCCGCCCGCGCTACTGGGCGATCGGCCCGGAGTACCCGACGGGTCCGCCGTCGGTTGCCGCCCACAGGTACGGGCTCGATACCGATAGCCCGAAGTCCCCACCGAACATGTCGATGAACCCGACGTCGTACACGTTCGCAGGGAAATAGTTGCCAGCGGGGTAGCCGCCAGCGTTTCCCTGGATGAACACGTTCGCCTGCACGACCGCATCCGGGAAGTACATCGCGAGCGTTCCGTTGCCAGGGCTGGCATTGGACCCCATGATCGCCCAGGCGTTGTCGGGAACGACGTTGTTGGTGAACACGAAGCCCGTCGTCGGTCGGTCGTCCGCGAACACCACCGATGTGCCATCCGTAAACAACGTGTTGTGATCGAACACGACGTTCTGTCCGCCCTCCACCGCCAACATCAGGCCGGCGCCGCCCCAGTTCGCGCTGCTGACATCGAGAAACAGGTTGTTTCGGAACACGACGTCGTTCGTGACGCTCCAGGTGTCGGGCGCGACACCGAGCACGTTCGCGACCGACGCCACGTGACGGACGACGTTGTTGGTGAACTGGAGATCCTGCACCACCGTCCATGGTGCGCCGCC
>DATFWL010000354.1:0-4283 GCA_035259385.1 Vicinamibacterales bacterium
CGGGTTCGAGTTGGAGAAGAAGATGTACTGATGTGATCCCGGCGAGATGCACAGCGTCCATCCGGTGCCGAGATTGGTGATCTCCCTGATCGGCTTCAGATCGTTGTCGAGCTCCTGGTAGCGGTTGTTCGTCCGGTCGGCCACCCAGACGTGGCCGCGCTCGTCGACCTGAAGACCGTGCGGCAGGTTGAATTCTCCAAGGGTGTTGCCCGCCTTTTCACTGCCGGCCTGCGCGACGAAGCGGCCGTTCTTGTCGTACTTCACGACGCGGTTGTTGCAGTAGCCGTCCGAGATGAAGATGTTGCCCTGTGGATCCCAACCCACGTCCGTAGGACGACAGAGAATGTATTTTTGCGCCGGAGTATTCGGGCCGGCCGGTGCGATGACGGGCCCGTCCACGGCTGGCGGCCGCCGACCGATCACCATCAGCACCTTGCCCTGCGGGCTGAACTTGGTGACCAGGTTGGTGCCCTCGTCGACGGTCCAGATGTTGTCGTCCTTGTCGACGCGGACCGAGTGGGCGAACTCGAAGCCGTAGTAGCCCTTCCCGATCTCCCTGAGGAGAGTGCCGTTCTTGTCGAACTCGAACAGGCGCGTCGTGTCGCGCCGGTGGTACACGTAGACGTTGCCTTTCGAGTTGGTGGCGACGGCGACCGACTCGCCGAGCGATTCCCCCGGCGGCAGCTTGAGAAAGTTCGACACCGTCGTGAACGGGATCTCCGGCACGCCCGTGATCGTCGCTTTCGCCTGCGCGAACGCGGGGCCGACGGCGAGGGTCAGGACGGCGCACGCGGAAGCCAGAATTCGTGTCATCGAACGCCCCCTCTTCACGCGGGGAGCCTATATCAGCTCCAGCCGTCGTTCAACGGTTCACCGAGAGTCCTGGCCGCTGATCCACGCAGCCAGGATCTGTACGTCGTCCTGATCGCCGGTCGTCTGCACCTGAGCGTTTGGCACTGCTCTGTAGAGCTCTCGTGCCGCCGGGCCGGCTGGCTCGCGCAGCGGCGTGGCAGGATCGAGGAGCAACACCGGGCGCGGTCCCACGACGCTCGCGACTTCCGGCAGATCGAAGTCGCGCAGGAGACCGTAAGCATAGATCCCGAACGGTTGCGTGTAACGGTCCGCGACCGCCAGGGAGCGGTAATCCGTCACGGTCCGCAGCAGCGCCACGCTGCGCACCCGATTATCGAGTGCCGCGGCATAGAGCGCGATCACGCCATGCGGGCCCTCGCCGACGAGAATGACGCCGCCGCCGACGTCCGGTCGCGATCCGAGATAGTCCAATGCTCGAAGGCTGTCGTACACCTGTCCACCGAGCAGCGGCTGGCCGAGCATCAACGTGAACCAGGTGAGGTAGGCCTCGTCGGTGATGCGATTCGGAAAGTAAAACCGGCCGCGCTGCGGGTACGCGATGGCGCAATCGCCGCGTCCGCGGAGGTCGATTGTGGCCACTCGGCATCCGCCCTTTGTACACAACCGTTCGGCAAATCCGTCCTCGGCGACCGAGCTCCACGCCGGCGCTTCGCCGATGTGCAGCACCGTCGGCGTCGACGATCCGGCTTCGTCTGGCGTGAGCAGCCAGCCTGGGATGCGAATCTCACGGTCGCTCGTGAACTCGACCTGCTCTGCCCGATAGCCTGGCTTGCGAATCGTCGCGAGGACCCGGCTCGCCAGGGGTTCGCCGCGCGGCATCTCGATGCCAAAGACGGCGCGAATGCGCTTGCGCGTGTCGTCTATCGGGCCGGCGGGCGGTGTCCGGATGGCCGCAGCCATCTGCCGCGTCAGCGACAGCGCTGTTTCACCGCCGAACGATGTCGTCACGAACCCTGTCGGCGTCACGAAGAGCGTCTCGTCCGTCTCCACAGCCTGCGATGGCTCGTCATCGCCGGCATTCTTCATCTCGAACCAGCGGTTGAACCAGGCGTAGGTCGAGCGGCGCAATTCGTACACATATCCGTGCTGTGCTGTAGTGAGCTGGAGCGACAGGCGATCGTCAGCGGCGAGGAGCGTGTACGCGCGTTTGTACTCCTCCATGAGGTCGAATGAGCTGGCGACATACTCGGGCGAATAGGTGTGGCCGGCATCGTGAAGCGTGACGGTGATGAGCAGCGGCTTCGGTGCGAACGCGTACAAGAGGTCCGCCCGATCGATCCGGTGAGAAAGCGCCGGCACGATGTTCTGCTCCGCATCATCGGCAGAACCAGGCGGCTCGGCGTCAGCGTGGGCCAGGTTTTCGGTGTTGCCTTCCGACACGACGGCCGCGCGAATCCGGCTGTCGAGCGCCGCCAGGAACTGCGTCACCGTGCCGCCGCCGGATTGTCCGCAGCAGCCGATCCGGTCAGGGTCGACTTCAGCGCGCGTCAACAGGAGGTCGAGTCCGCGGATACCGTCCCAGACGCGAAACAGACCGAAATTGGCGCCGAGCAGAATGAGTCGGCGTCCCGCGTACTCATGCTCGACGGTTCCGCCGGCACCGAGCGCCGACTGGCCGGTGCGGACGCCTGGGTACTCGATGCGTTCGCCCTGGCCGAACGGGTCGTAGGCAAGCACCACGTAACCCTTGCGGGCCAGATTCGAGAACAACTTCTGGTAGCTCGCCCACGCCTTGCCGTTCGTCGAGTGGCCGAGCGGCCCGAGGATCGCGGGATGGCGACCCGGCGCTGCCGGCAGATACAGGTTCGCCGTGACGTAGAGTTGCGGCCGGCTTTCGAAGATCAACTTCTCGATGCGGTAGCCGGGTCGCTCGACAGTGCCGGTGACGCGCGGATTGAGAGGAGTTCGCTCCAACGGTCCGCCGAGCATCGTCCAGAGCTGTTCGGTCACGGCCTTTTGACGTTCCCGGATGCCTTGCGGCGTGGAGATCGCGTCGATCACCTGCTTGCGCCGCGCGCGCGCGTCGCTCGCGAGGCGCACGAGGTACCGCTCGAGATCGTGCGAGTAATCCGGCAGCGCGCCATTCTCGACGCGGAGCTCGACGCCGCTCGCGCCTGAGAGGTGGGTTGTCGATGCGGGGGGACTGGTGCAACCGCCCGCGGCAGCGGCGACGATGGCTCCGGCGGCCTCGAGGAACTCCCGACGCGAATGCTCCATACGGGCTGCCGGGGATTTTAGAGGTTTTCAGGCCGCAGGCGTCAGCCTTCGCTCGTCGCCCGCGTCGTCGGCCCGGGAGCGGTTCGCGACCTGGGATCGATGGTCAAGGCTCAACCACTTCGCCCGTCACGGCCGTTTCTCGATCGTCGACGGCCGGTTACGAGCGCCGCGATTCGAGTCACCTGGGCAGGATTCAAGGCGGCGTGCCGGCTCTCACCATGGGCTCGGAAAGGACGATCGTACCTGAACAATGAGATCGTCATCGCTGCTCATATCCGCATCTTCGATTGGGTGCCTCGAGGAGAAGATCAACACCCGTCCGTCCGCGTCGAGCATCGGTCGGCGACTGACCTCCATCCACTCGCCGGTTTCATCGGCGCTGGCACGCACCAACCTGCGCGAGTCGCGATGCCACACGAAGACGTCCCATACCAGGTTGATGTCTCGGCCGGAACCGGTGCAGCGCCGGATGCACACCAGGTCTGAGGCAAGCGACTGAAAGGCGACCGTGCGGCCGTCACCGGAGATCATTCCGTAGCGGCTCGCGCCATTTCCCGGGTTGCCATCCGGCCGCCCGCTGATGAGCTCCGTCGTCCCTGTTCGTGTGTCGAATTGCCGATGCCCTTGCAGCCGCCCACGAGCAGGGCATCATCCATCGCGATTGAAGCCCGCGAATATCAAGGTCCGCGAGGATGGTGTCGTGAAAGTCCTCGACTTCGGCCTGGCGAAGACGCTTTCACTCGAGCCGTCGTCGAATCGCGATCTCCGGAACTCGCCGACGCTGTCGGGTCGCGCCACGCAGCTTGGATTGATTCTGGGAACGGCGGCGTACATGCCTCCTGAGCAGGCGCTCGGGAAGTCGGTCGACCAGCGCAGCGACATCTGGGCGTTCGGCTGTGTGCTGTACGAGATGCTCTCGGGCCGGCGGCCGTTCGACGGCGACACGGTGACCGATACGTTCGCCCTCATCCTCGAGCGCGAACCGGATTGGGAGCTGTTGCCTGCGGCGACACCCGAATCGATTCGAACACTGCTCGACCGATGCCTGCGAAAGGATCCGCGCAGGCGCCTCCACGATATCGCAGACGCGCGGCTCGATCTCGAGGAAGCCGAGCGACCAAGGCAAGGCGATCGCGGATCTCCGCGATCGTCGCGCACACGCGAGCGCGTCGCGTGGATTCTGGCTGCAGGGG
>DATFWL010000355.1:0-3834 GCA_035259385.1 Vicinamibacterales bacterium
CTGCTCAAGCTCGAGCCGGACATCGAGGTCGTCGCAGACCTCGATCGTGGTGATGCCATCGTCGAAACGGCGCTCCGCACGAAACCCGACGTCGCGGTTCTCGACATCGATCTCCCAGGTCTCGACGGCGTGAGCGCCGCGGACGCGTTGCATGAGGTGCTGCCCTCGTGTCGCACGCTGGTGCTCACCGGATTGAGTCAGCCGGGCAATCTGCTGCGCGCCCTCGAGGCGCACGTGCGCGGGTTTCTTCTCAAGGATGCCCCTGCGCCGGAGCTGGCGAGCGCAATACGCTCGATCTCGCTTGGCAGGCGAGTGCTCGACCCCGAGTCGGTCGCTGCAGCGGTGGAGACGGGATCCACTCCACTCACCGAGCGCGAGGCCGACGTATTGCGCGCCGCGCAGTCGGGATTGTCGATGACGGAGAGCGGAGAGCGCCTGAGCCTCTCGCCGGCGACTGTTCGCAACTACATGTCGAACACCATCACTAAACTCGGGGCGCGCAACCGACTCGACGCCATTCGCATCGCCGAAGACGCGGGATGGCTCTGAGCGGCATCAGACCGATAGCAGCTCTGGCTCTTGAAGCCGGCACCCCGATTGGCCCGCGGTGCGCGAATGTCCCATACGGGCTGCTAATTTAGGAGCTTGTCGTTCAACTGATCGGCTACGTGACTCGGCGAACGGGACGCCGGCATGATATCTTCACCCAAATGGGTGAGGCTCGAGCGTCTCGACTGACGACGGTCTTCGGCGCCGTCGCCGACCCGACTCGGAGGGCGATTGTCAAGCGCCTGGGACACGGTCCCGCGCGAGTTACCGAAATCGCCAAGGACTTTCCCATGTCCCTGAATTCCGTATCCAAGCATCTGCGCGTGCTCGAGCGTGCGGGGCTGCTGCGGCGGGAGATCCAGGGGCGCGACCATATCTGCACGCTCAACGTTCAGCCACTGCGCGAGGCGACGGGCTGGATGGAGGAAGTGCGAACCTTCTGGGAGTCGCGGCTGGACGCACTGGAGCGCCAGTTCGTCTCGAAGCGGAGCAAGCGATGAATCGGCCGGGAGAGGGCGAGGCGATCGTGATCCGGAGGAGAATTCCGGCGTCCCGACAAGAGGTCTTTCACGCCTGGACCGACGGCGATGGGATGAAGGCATGGATGTGTCCCGGAGAGATCGCCTCGGCCGACGTCCAGTTGGATCCTCGCGTCGGCGGCGCGCTGCGCATCCTCATGCACGGTCCGAGCGGCTCTTACGAGCACTGGGGTGAATTCATCGCAGTCGAGCGGCCGTCGAAACTTGCATTCACGTGGTGCGCCAAGACTACCAATTTCCTGCCGACGCTCGTCACCGTGGAATTTCTCGACGCGCCCGACAACCAGTGTGAGCTGGTGCTCACACACGAGCGATTCCCGCGCTCGGAAGCCAGCGATCAGTATCGCGGAGGCTGGGCGCAGATCGTGACGCGCCTCGAAAGCTTCCTTCGAGATCGCCAGTCCGCCTGATTGCAGCGGTGTTGACAAGCGCGCGGCCACGACCATATATTCACCCCAACAGATGAATATGTAGCTGGACCCAGCGGGCCTCGAACGAAAGGAAGATCGACATGAGCCGGACCGATCGACAGAAGGCGGCGATCAGGGAATTCACCAACGTGTTCAAGAACGAGCACAACGTCGACGGGATTGACCATCTCTTCGCGCCGGAGTTCAAACACAATTTCAAAGTGCCGCTCGCTCCGGGCCTCGAAGGCTTCAAGCAGATCGGACGGATGATGAATGCGGCGTTTCCCGATGTGCGAGTCACGGAACAGGATCTGATCGCCACCGACGACATGGTCGTGGAACGAACATCGGCCGCGGGCACGCACCTCGGCCCGTTCTATGGAGCGGGTCCGACGAAGACGAAGTGCCACTGGACCGAGATTCACATGTACCGGTTCAACGATCGAAGCCAGATCGTCGAGCACTGGATCGAGATGAGCATGCTCGAGCTGTTGACCCAGGTCGGCGTCGTGAAGATGTGATGCGGCTGCCGGGAGGACGTCCGCTGCCTGACATCGAGCATCTCATTCGAGTGCACCCAGGCACGTGGTTACGCTCGCAGCGCAACGACGGGATCGATGCGCATCGCACGCCTCGCCGGGATGTACGACGCGACGAACGCGACGACGGCGAGCAGCGCGCCGACGCCGGCGAACGTGAGCGGATCGCGCGCACTGACGCCAAACAGCAGGGTCCGCATCAGTTCCGTCAGCGGTATGGCGACGGCCATGCCGATCACAAGACCGACGCCCACGAGCCGTCCGCCAAGGCCGAGCACGAGCCGAACGACGTCGAACGGCGCCGCGCCGAGCGCGACGCGAATGCCGAGCTCGCGCGTGCGCCGCGCCACAGTGTAGGCCGTCACGCCGTACAATCCCACCGCCGCGAGCACGAGCGCGAGCATGCCAAAAGCCGACACCAGCAGCAGCGTGAACCGCTCGCGCGAGGTCGCCGTCGATCGCACGCGATCCATCGTCTGGAGGCGCGTGACCGGCAGCGTGCCGTCGATCGCCCACACGGTGGAGCGCACCAGCGACGCGAGCGCGGCCGGCTCCCCGTGGGCGCGCACCACCCAGTCGCGCACCACGTCGCCCGTGCCCGCATCCTGGGTGCCGGCGAGATAGAGGGCCGGACGCGGCTGACGCGTCAGGTCCAGCTGTCGCACGTTTCCGACGACGCCGACGACGGTGAGCCATGGAATCGACGGATCGCTCGCTCGGCCGAGCTTCAGTCGCCGCCCGATCGGATTGCGGGTGGGCCAGAAGGCCTGCGCCGCTGCCTGGCTGACGATGATCACGTTCGGATGCTCGGGCGTGTCGCTCCACGCGATGTCACGTCCCGCCAGCAGGGGAATCCGCATGGTCGAAAAGTAGCCGGGCGTGACCGATCGGAAATCGACGAACTTCACCTCGCCGGGTGTGGGCGGCGGATCGCCCTCGATGTTCACGCCGGAGGTTCCGCCGCTGAGCGTCAACGGCAGGAACGTGATGCCGGCCGCCGACTGCACCGCCGGCGAGGCGCTCAGCCGATCCGCAACAGTGCGAATGAACACGGAGCGCTTCTGGATCGTGTCGTAGCGCGCGTGCGGTGCGACAACCCTGAACGTCAGCAGTCGATCCGATTCGAAGCCGATCGCCACGTGCTGCAGCTCCCAGAAACTGCGAAGCAACAGGCCGCTGCCGACGAGGACGATCACGCCGAGCGCCGTTTCCGCGACGACGAGCAGGTTGCGCGCTCGCGTGCCCGCACGATGCGAAGGGGCGCGCGCCTCGGCCTTGATCGCCTCGTGGAGATCGCTGCGTCCCGCCTGCCACGCCGGCGCCACGCCGCAGACCAGGCCGGCAACGCAGGCGATGCCGAAGTTGAAGGCCGCGACGACACCGTCGATTGAGATCGTCTCGGCGTGCGGGAGACTTGCGGGCGCCAGCCACCGCAGACCGGCGAGGCTCCACGACGCCAGCGCCAGGCCGGCCGCTCCACCGATGACGGCGAGCAGCAGGCTCTCCGTCAACAGCTGTCGCAGGACGCGGCCGCGTCGGGCGCCGAGCGCTGCGCGGACGGCGAACTCGCGCTCGCGAGCGGAGGCGCGCGCCAACAGCAGGGTGCCGATGTTCGCGCCCACCATCAGCAGCACGAATCCGACGATGCCGGCGAGCACCAGCAGCGGGCGCCGTACGTCGCCGACGACCACGTCGCGCAGCGACATGACCCGCGCGCCGACGCCGGCGTTCGAGAGCGGAAATTCTTTCGTGAGCTGCGCGGCGATCGCATCGAGCTCCGCTTGCGCGTGCCCCGCC
>DATFWL010000356.1:0-6847 GCA_035259385.1 Vicinamibacterales bacterium
GCGCTTCGAAGTAGGGCGAGGGTGAGCCGGAGGAGTGCCGTAAGCTTCCTCAGGCGTCGCCGGAGCCCACGATCTCTTGTTGGAGTTCGGATGTCCTCAGGTCCGTCACGTCCAGGCCGACGACGACCGCCGGAGTCTTGCGGAGCCAGCCACGGGCCGTCGAGCGAGGAACTCCGAGATCCATGACAAGGGTCACGTTCCCTGTGGCGCGGACGAGGTCTCGAAGCCGGTGGTCATAGCGCTGCTGCGGGCGTCGCGAAGTCGCCATGAGGATGATCATCGGCCGTCCCGCTCAGCCCGCTCAACCGCTTTGGGGACATTGCGGGCGATCCGCCGTCGTGAGACGGCCGCCGCAGTGACGACAACTCGCGCCGAAACGTTCAGAGTGTCTCTGCAGACAGCTCTGCTACGCCCCGCACACAAAATTCCTGACACTCCTAATCGCACGCCAAAACGGCACTGGCGTGATTCCGCACAAAGGTGCTCCAGGCCTGCGACCCGTTCCTCGAACGCGGTGTCGCACGCGGCGGCATATATCGTCGAACCGTTCGCGGCGACACCTGAATCCCGAGCTTCACGCGGAGCTCCGCCGCGATCCGCTCCTCGCCCCAGGTCCGATTCGCCGTCGCCATCTGCGCGATCAGCCGCCGCAGGCCTGCTGGAATGCGTGGACGTCCCGGTCCCTGTGATCGCCACCGCCAGAACAACCGAAACGCCTTCGATGCCAGCGAATCAGCGTGGCCGTTTTGACGATCACCAGCAACTGCCGCCAGTCGACCAACCGCGACAACGCGACCAGTGTGATGCGAGTCGCGTCGGTTGCGCGGCGTGGCTTCACCTGCCGCTCGAGATATAGCGCCAACTGCTTTCGCAGGAACAAGTTCTCCGCCGCCAGCTGCGCGCGGGAGTGCAGCGTCAGGCATCCGAGGCGTGCACCATCGGCGAGCACATCGACGACGGTGCGGAAGGCGACGCGAAGACCGAATCGACGCATGGTTCTGGAGCGTACACGATCAGCGTGGCGACCTCATCGGCTCGGGACTATTCACGGGAGTCATTCGCCCCACATCAAAGGGAATTCCCGCCGGACGATGTTTTGCGTCCAGGTGCTCCACGAGGCGGGAGAAGGCTCTCCGTCCCCTGCCGCCCTGCCGTCCTGCCCACTACTGGCTGGGTCGCCGCATCTTCGCCGGTTCGACCGGAGCACCGTCCTTCTTCCACACGACGCCGTCCTTCACGACCGTCTCGACGTGCGACAGCGCGACGATGTCGAACAGCGGGTTGCCGTCGACGACGATGATGTCGGCGAGCTTGCTGGGTTCGATCGTGCCGAGCTCGTTCGGCTTGCCGTAAATCCGCGCGTTGATGCGCGTCAGCGCCGAGATGACGCGTATCGGCGACATGCCGTGATCGACGAATGCCTTCGCCTCGCGCCACAGCGCGTCGATGTGGAAATTCATCGGCGTTCCCGAGTCGGTGCCCATGCCGACCACGGCGCCGCTCGTGATCCACTGCTTCATGTCCTCGTCGCCGAAGAACATCTGCCGATCGGTCGTGCTGAAGTAGCGCAGCCAGCGGTAATCCTTCAGCGAGTCCTGCACCTCCGCGTAGATCTCCGGCGGGAAGTCCTTCTTGAGCTGCGGATTCTGCAGCCGCTCCGGAAAATCGAGCGTCGCCGGCCACACGTAGACGCGATGCGCCGCCGTCGGCACGACCGGCCGTCCCGCGTCGACGATCTCTTTAATGAGTGCCGGGCTGTACAACGGCACGCCGGCCGATCCGACGTGCTGCAGCACGTCGATGCCGGCGTGAAACGCATCCGCGAGCTCCCGCTCGGTGTAGAGGTGCGCGTGAACCCTGACGTTGTGTTTGTGCGCCGCCTCGACGATCGCCTTGTACTCGTCGAAGCTCAAAGGCGTCTGGCATTTGATCACGTCGACGCCCTGCTTGATGTGATCTTCGACCGCCGCCGCCGCTTCGGCGGGCGTCGTGATGCCGACGCCGGGGCCGAGCAGCTGGTCCGGGTTGCCGGGGGGGCCGGCGTGATGGTTGATCGGCGGCCCGGCCACCTGCATTCGCGGTCCGGGGATCTCGCCACGCGCGATGCGGTCGCGGACAGCGAGGCTTGGCGCCATGGAGCCGCCGAGGTCGATCGCGGCCGTGATCCCGGCCATCAGCAGCTGCTTCGCAGAGATTTCGAACACGCGCTCGGGCGGGAACTGCGCCTTGTGCGCCGCGAGCCACGCGAACCAGCGGCCGTACTCGCCGTGGCCGAGGATCGCCAGGTGCGCGTGCGTCTCCATCATCCCCGGCATCATCGTCCGGCCGCTCGTGTCGATGACGGTCGCGTTGGCGGGAATCTTCACCTCGGTTGCCGGCCCGACGGCGACGATCTTGTTGCCCTCGATCACCACCGCGGCGTGGTGGATGGGCGGCGTCTCGTAGCCGTCGAGGAGCATGCCGCCGACGAGCGCGAGATGGCGCGGTGCCTGCGCGCGCACGCCCGGCGCCGGCATCGATCCGAGCAGGACGAGGACGGCGAGCGCGACGAGACGAAAAGATCGCTTCAGCATGAGAGCGCTCCGATCTGAAAGACTCAGGGTTTGGGGAAAATCAACGGCAGCGTCGAGTCGGCCGTGAACATGCACCGCGCGTTGTCGCCGCACAACGAGACGATGTTCACCTTGTGCTGCGCACCGTGTTTCTCGTTGACGTATTTGGCGAAGGCTTCGCCGCGCGCGCGGCGGGTCGGCCCCTGTGCCATCGCCGGACACGACGAGTCGAAGCCGCCAAGCGGAAGGATGTCGATCTCGCCGAGCAGATAAGTCGTCGGACGCGCCGCCAACTGCTTCTTGAGCTGATCGTCGCCGATCGAATCGGTGTAGCCGGCCCGCGTCTTGAGACCGTACGGCCAGTCGTCATACGTGGTGCAATCGCGCGCGTCGGCGTAAGGGCGCACGTCGCCCGCCTTCGCGCTCGCGCAGCTCCCGCACACGTTGCCGGTGCCGAGCGCCGGCCGGCTCGGATCGAGATACGCGTACGAGGACGGATTGGCGACAACGTAGCTGACCGGCACTTTGAGCGAGTCGTGGACCTTGTTAGCCATTTCGTAGCGGGTCACGTACTGCCCGCCCGCGGAATGGCCGGCGACCACGATCGTCTTCAGATTCGGGAACACGTCCTTTCGGGCCAGGCGGCGCAGGATCGTATCCATCACGTCGAACGACGTCACGCCGGCGGCGTTCGTCGCGACGCCGCCCGATCGCCAGCAGTTCCCGTTGCAGGGCCAGTTCGTCTCGTTCGGGGCGAGCTCGTCCTTGCAGCCGCTGTTGTTGGCGGCGAAGCGCGGTGCAATGACGATCGTGTCCTCGAGCGCGTGGCCGAGGAACGCCGCCGCAACCGCCGTCGTGAAGTAACGATCGGCGTCGCATCCGGCGCCGTGGATCATCACGAATACGCGCGTTATGCTGTCGTTTTTGGTTTCCACCGCGTAGGTACGGTAGATGAGCGTGCGGGCCGATCCTTCGAGCGTGATCCATTCGGTGCAGGACGAGGTTGCGTCGATGCAGGGCGCGGCCCAGCCGGGCGACGAAGTCGCGGCGAGGCCGGCAATTGTCAAAAAAGCCGTCAGACTGCAGCGCAACATGCGTCAGAGGATAAACGTTTGATTTATACTCGCGTGTCTTTTTTCTTTCATACCAGCGGTTCTCTCTTCTCGTGGAAGGCCAGGTCATGAGTGAGCGATCCTGTTTCCGACGCGCGACGGTCGTCGTGTTCGCGCTGTCGTTGCTGATGCCCGCCCTCGCGGCGGCACAGGGTGGAACCACGACCGCGACGCTGTCGGGGATCGTGTCGGACACGACCGGCGGCGTGCTGCCGGGCGTGACCGTCACGCTGACCGACCGCGCCACCAATCACGAGCGCACGGCGGTGACGAACGAGAACGGCCTGTATCGGTTTGCCGGCCTCGCCCCCGGCACCTACACGGCGTCTGCCGAGCTGCAGGGCTTTGCCAAATTCATTCAAAACGATCTGAACCTGAACGTCGGGGCCGCCGCGGACTTGAATATCACGCTGAAGGTGTCGACGCTCGAAGAAACGATGACCGTGACCGGAGAAACGCCGCTCATCGAGAGCGCCAAAACCGATCTGCGTGGCGTCATTCAGCACGATCAGTTGCAGAACCTGCCGACCGTCGATCGCAACTATCTGAACTACGCGCTGTTGACGCCGGGCGTCAACTATGACGTCCGCACAGCGGGGCAGGGCATCGGGCTCAAGGTCGCCGGCGCGCGCGACAAGGAAGGCGCGCTGCTCGTCGACGGGTTCTGGAACACCGACGAGTCGTTCACCTTCCCCAAGATCAAATACAGCCTCGATTCGCTTGCCGAGTACCAGGTCGCGGCCATCGGCGGCGCCGCCGAGTACGGCCGCTCGATCGGCGGGATCGTCAGCGCCGTCACCAAGTCGGGTGGCAATCAGTTCACGGGATCCGGTTACGGCTACTTCCGCGACACCGCGCTGAATTCCCAGGACTTCCTGTCGGCCCAACAGGGGCTGCCCAAGGCGCAGTACACGAAGCAGCAGTACGGCGGCAGCTTCGGCGGCCCGATCCGCCACGATCGGACGTTCTTCTTCGGCGCCTTCGATCGCTCGCACGAGGATTTTCCGTTCAACAACAACATCACGCAGCAGAACGCCGCGATCATCGGCCTGCTGCCCTCGGACGCGGGACAGATCCCACAGTGGCTGTACGACACCTTCGCCCTGGGCAAGGTCACGCACGTCGTCAACCAGAACAACACGCTGCTCTTCTCCTACGCGTTTACGAAAGAGGACATCAGCAATTTCAACGAAAACTTCACCACGCCGTCTCTGAAGAATCAGTGGTTCTCGACGGACAACACGGTGACGTTCGAGTGGACGCGCGTTGGCGCCACCGGCAACCACATGCACGACCTGAAGGTCGGGTTCATCCCGCGCAACTTCGACAACACGCGCCGGAACGTCGGCGGTCCGCCGCTGACGGCCGAGGGAGATTTGCGATCGAGTCTTGCGCCGTCGGTGAACATTTCCAACACCGCCACCTTCGGCGGCGGCTACATCCTGCTCGACATGTTCACGCGGCCGGTCCAGGGCGTGTATTCGACGACGATGTTCAAGTCGAACCACAGCATCAAGTTCGGCGGCGACGTGATGTGGACCTATTTCGAGTACCTGCGCTATCAGGGGCCGCAGAGCGGCTCGTACACCTTCTCGTCGATCCCGAATTTCCTGATCGGCCGCTACACCACGTTCTCGCAGGCATTCGGGCCACCCGGTCTCGTGCGCTATCACAGCTACATCTCGGCATTCGCGCAGGATTCGTGGGCCGTGAACAAGCGTCTGACGGTCAACTACGGCCTGCGCTGGGACGGCGACGGCATCACCGGCTTCCAGGGACAGGAATACGGCAACTCGTGGTTCAACCTCGGGCCGCGTCTCTCGGTTTCGTATGACTTGACGGGGAAGGGAACGACCGTGCTGAAAGGCGGCGTCGGTCAGTACTTCGATCGGCTGTGGCAAAACCCGGTGACGCCGACTTACTACAACAATGAGTTCGTCGGGCCGCAAATCAGCGCGACCTGGACGTACGGCCAGGCGGGCGCGCCCGTCTATCCAAACACGATTCCGGGCACGACGCTGCCGCCGAACGCGCCGGTCGGCGTCCGCAACGTCTACATCGTGCCGCCGAACGTGATGCTGCCGGAAACGGTGCAGGGGATCATCACGCTGGATCACGCCGTGAACAGCAGCCTGATGACCAGCGTCAGCTTCGTCGGATCACACTCGTGGCACAAGGAAACGCTCAACGACACCAACCTGGTCTGGCCCAACGCGGCCCAGCCTGACGCGGTGTGCTGCTTCGCCCGGCCGAACACGAGCTTCCGGCAGATTCTCCAGTATCAATACTGGGGCGAAGCCCAGTATGTCGGATTGGTGCTGTCGGCGCAGCAGCGCTTCAAGCACGGGCTGCGCTTCCAGGTGCACACGACGATCGCGCGTTCGCTCGATCAAGGTGAGAACTGGAACGCGCAGGTCACCGATCCGCGCCATCCCGAACAGGACTGGGGTCCGGCCGGCGACATCCCGACGGTCACGTTTACGGGGAACGGTGCGTACGACATCAACAAGTCGATGCAGGTCTCGGCGGTGCTGACGGCGCGGACCGGATTGCGCCTCGATCCGCTCGTCGGACCGGCCGTCGACGTCCACGGCACCGGCCTCTTCAACAGCCGGACGCCGGGTCTCGACCGAAACTCGTTCATGATGCCGGGCCTCACGACGATGGACGCGCGCTTCACTTATACGCTGCCGTTCGCGTCGGCACGGCAGAGGATTCAGCTGACCGTGGAAGGGTTCAACCTGTTCAACCGCGGGAACGTCCGCACCGAGAACACGCTGTATGGGACGATCGCGGAATCGCCGAACGCTGCGTTCGGCACGCCGCTGACGTACTTCCCGCCGCGCCAGTTCCAGCTCGGCGCGCGCATCAGCTTCTGATCAGCCGCACCCCGAGGAGATCGTGGCCGATCTCGGCCGGCGGTTCTACGTGACCGAGACCGCGATCAAGACGTTCTCCGTCGGCTATCCGATTCAGTCGGCGCTCGATGCGTTCCTGACGCTGCGGAAGGAGCACAACCTCACGTCCGCCAACGTGGATCGCATCATTGCGAAGCTCCCCGAGGACGGCGCCGGCATCGTCAACAACAGCGCGATGCCCGACGTGAATCTTCAGTACCTGATCGCGGTGGCGCTCATCGACGGCACGGTCTCGTTCGACGCGAGCCATTCGTACGAGCGGATG
>DATFWL010000357.1:0-2412 GCA_035259385.1 Vicinamibacterales bacterium
CGTTTTCCTGAAGACTCGAGAGCCCGCAGAAGCGGTTCCATTCTGGGAGTTGTTGCGACAAGCCAATGCGCGACTCGTCAGCGGCAGCGGCAGCTCTGAAATGACGGCGTTTGCGCCGAATCCGAAATTCTCCAAGCATTCGTTCGGCTGCCACTTCGTGGAGGTCACCTGGCAACAGGAAATCGCGCGTCTGCGCGTCAGCCGTGTCGTGAGCGTGATGGATGCAGGCCGGATCGTGAATCCACTTGCCGCCAGGAATCAGATTCAGGGAGCGGTGGTGATGGGCATCGGTATGGCGCTGTTCGAGGAGACCACCTACGACCCGCAAAACGGCGCGCCCATCAACAGCAACCTGGCCGACTACATGGTGACGGTGAACGCCGACGCCCCGCCGATCGACGTGCACTTCCTGGATTATCCCGACACAGAAATCAACGAGCTCGGCGCGCGCGGCATTGGAGAGATTGGATTAGCTGGGATCGCTGCCGCCATCACCGAGGCGGTTCACCACGCAACGGGTGTTCGTGTACGCGAACTGCCGGTGAAAATCGAGAATCTGTTGGTGTGACGTTGTCGACGCAGCAGTGTGAATGCCAGTGTGAATTGTTGGAGGTACGTCGTGAGCACGATCGATCGGGTCGGACAGAGTCAGGAGCGGATTGGCATGACGACGGCCGATCCGGGGACAGATCCATTCCTGTCCCCGCCGCTGGATGGCGAGCAGCTGGCGCTGCTGCGCCGCTATGGTCAGGAGCGGCCGACGAGGGTCGGGCAGGTGCTGTTTCGTGAGGGCGATTGGGCCTACGACTTCATCGTGGTCCTGTCCGGGGCCGTGACCGTGGTCGACCATGACGCCGGAGTGGTGCGCGAGCTGGCCACTCTGGGCCCGGGCCGGTTCGTGGCCGAGCTGAACATCTTGACCGGAGGGCGGGTGTTCGCGACCGCGGTGGTCCGGGAACCCGGGTCGGTGCTGGTGGTTCCGGTGGATCGGTTGAAGGAGGTGATCGCAAAGGATCAGCAGCTCGCTGATGTGATCGTGCAGGTCATCTTGCGGCGCAGGCAGTGGTTCGTGCAGCATCGAGCCGGCCTGCAGATTCTCGGCTCACGGACATCACCCGACGCCCGGCGGCTGCGGGAATTCGCGGCGTATAACCGGCTGCCCCACGTCTGGGTCGACCTTGACACCGACCCGACTGCCGATGCGGTGCTCGCCCACCACGGACTCGTCCCAAGTGATGCCCCGGTCGTGCTGATGCGCGGCGGGGAGGTCTTGCGCAATCCGTCGAATGGCGAACTGGCACGCGCAGCGGGGCTCGGCACGGCGGCAGTGGCCGACGAAGACCTACGACAGCCGCGAGGCGTTCATGCGCGACGTCATTCGGCCCTTCAACGCGCGCATGTCAGCCCCGCTTCGACCGGAGGTGAGGAATCTGTACGCCGACGGCGACACCGTGATCGTCTTTTTCGACGCACACGGAACCGCGCGGGACGGCAGACCGTACGCGAACACCTATGCGTGGTTCCTCACGATGCGTGACGACAAGGTGGTCAACGAACGTTCACAAGCACTCGACTTCACTCGCGAGTTACCAGACCAGCTCGCCGCCGGTTTCCAGGAACCTTCCGCTCGGTCCGTGTTCCTGGAGCGCCACGCGCACGATCTCCGAGGCGCCTTGCGCCGCGGTCTGCTGCCCCCTGTGTGCATTCAGATCCGTCGCCGTGAAGCCGGGATTGACCGAGTTCACCGCAATACCCAGATCTCTCAGTTCGAAGGCCAACTGCACGGTGAACATGTTCAGCGCCGCCTTTGACGCGCAGTGTCCCGATGCCTTCACGCTGGCATACTTCCATGTCGGATCACCGTGCCTCGTGATCGACCCGAGCTCGCTCGAGACGTTCACGATCCGACCGGCTCCGGACTTCCTCAACAGCGGCAGCACGGCTTGCGCCATCGCCACCGCACCAAGAAAGTTGGTTCGCAGCACGCGCTCAATGGCGTCGACACTCGCCCGACTCGGCGGTCCATCATGCGGATCAGCGATGCCCGCGTTATTCACCAGGACGTCAAGCTTGCCGAAGTCCGCCTCGATGCGGACTGCAGCCGCCGAGATGGTCTCTCTCCGTGTGACGTCCAGTTCGACAAATCGTACGTCGAGTCGTTCGCTCCTGAGGGTGTCCGCGGCTTCACGGCCTGTCGTCGGGATTGCGTACTCCGAGAAGCACTACGTAACCCGCTCTGCGGATCCCTCGTGCGACTTCGAAGCCGATGCCCTTGTTGGCGCCGGTCACAAGGGCCACTCGCTCACTCATCGATCCGCGCCTCCGCTGAGCAACAGATGCTGACCGCTGACGAACGACGAGAGATCGCTGGCGAAGTACTCCGCGGCGTCTGCGACGTCGTTCACAGACCCC
>DATFWL010000358.1:0-5090 GCA_035259385.1 Vicinamibacterales bacterium
CCCGCCGTGATCGAGAATCCCGCATGGCACAACCAATCGCGCAGGTCGACGCGTTTACATCATCGGCATTCGCCGGCAACCCGGCCGGCGTGTGCGTGCTCGAAGCGCCGCGCGACGCGGCGTGGATGCAGCTCGTCGCGCGCGAGATGAACATCGCGGAGACGGCCTTCGTGGAGCGGCGCTCGGACGGCGACTTCGATCTCCGCTGGTTCACGCCCACCGTGGAAGTCGATCTGTGCGGGCATGCGACGCTGGCGAGCGCGCACGTGCTGTGGGAAAGCGGCGTCACCGCGAGGCTCCTGCGGTTTCACACCCGCAGCGGGGCGCTCACCGCCGCGCGGCGCGGCGACTGGATCGATCTCGATTTTCCTGCAACCCCCGATGAGCCCGTCGATCCGCCGCCCGGCCTGCTCGCCGCGCTCGGCGTGAAGAAGGCGTGTTACGTCGGCAGGAGCCGGTTCGATTTCCTCGTCGAGGTCGAGCGAGAATCCGACGTCCTGGTGGTGCGGCCGGACTTTCGCGCGCTCGCCGACATCGACGCGCGCGGCGCGATTGTCACCAGCCGCAGCAGCACGCCGGGCATCGACTTCGTATCACGCTACTTCGCACCGGCCTTCGGCATCGACGAAGATCCCGTCACCGGGTCGACGCACTGCTGCCTCGGTCCGTTCTGGCGGGTACGCACCGGCAGGCGCGAGTTCGTCGCGCGTCAACTGTCGTCGCGCGGCGGCGAATTGCAGGTCGCGGTCGACGGCGATCGCGTTCGCCTGTCGGGCCGGGCGGTCACGGTGCTCCGCGGCGAACTGCTCGCGTGACCGGCTATCGCAGCCGGTCGTCTCGCATCTGGACTTCTGTTCGCTCGGCTAAAGCCTTCGCGCTACGTCGGCGGTCGCTCGGCGGCAGCCTTCGCGCTACGTCGCCGGTCTCGGCCAAAGCCTTCCGCGCGACATCGTGCGCTGCGCCAAGGCAGCGCCTTGTCAGCGCGCGACGCCGGCGTCGAGGGCGGCCACTAGTTCGTCGAGCGAACGGACGCGCAGGCAGTCGGCCTCCGGGTAGAGATCCGCGACGTCGAACAGCACCGGCGTGATGCCGGCACCGCGAGCGCCGACGACGTCCACGTAGTAGAGGTCGCCGACGTGAATGGTGCGGTCGGCGGTCGCCCCGGAGCGAGTCAGCGCGATTTGGAAATACCGCGGATCCGGCTTCTCCACCCCCTCGCAATGTGAATCGAACACGTAGTCGAAGGCGTCCAACAGGTTCAGGCGCTCGAAAAGGTGATGCAGCCGGCCGTTGGCGTTCGAGACGACGACCAGCCGCACGCCACGCGCCCGGAGCGCGGTCAGCGAGGAACCGACATCCGAGGGGACGAATTCCCAGAGGTTCGCCCGCTGGTGATACTCGTGGAGCTCGGCCAGCGCCTGGTCCGTTGCCGGCGACAACGGCACGCCTGCCTCGGCGAGCACGAGGTTGAAATACGTCCAGCCGCGCTGGTGGTCGTTGGTCGCGCGAATCGTCTCGCCCTTATCGAGCTTTTTTTTCGCCCTGGGTTCGGCAGAAGCGAGCTGATCCGCAGTCACGTGGGCGCCATGGCGGACCAGCGTTTCGCTGATGCGCACCCAGTTGGGCCACACGAGTACGCCGCCGGCGTCGAGGAACACGGTTTGAATCGGCACGCGTTCAGCTTACACTTGTCTGGGCGCCCGGTCGCAGGGCGCTTTCATCTATGACATCTCGCCGCGCGCTCATCCTCATGCTCGCCGTTGGAGCCTTCGTCATCGCGTGGGCGGCGTCGCGCTACGCGACGCAGGTCGGCGGCGCCGGCGAGAGCCACGCCGCGATCACCGCCTCAGCCTCGAACGACGCGGCAGACGGAGAAAAGACGACACTGCGATTCTTCCGCAATCCAGCGGCCGCGCCGGCGTTCGAGGCGCGCGATCTCGACGGTCACCCGATATCGACCGCGTCGCTGCGCGGCAAGGTTGTCCTGATCAACTTCTGGGCCACCTGGTGTCCGCCATGCCGCGCCGAGATTCCCGATCTCATCGCGCTCCAGGAGAAATACCGCGACCAGCTCCAGATCATCGGGATCTCGCAGGACGAAGCCGCACCTGAGGTGGTCAAGCGCTTCGTCGCCGCGCACGGGATGAACTACCCGGTGGTGATGTCGTCGCCGGACATCGAGAAGAAGTTCCCGGGCATCGGCGCGCTGCCGACCTCGTTCGTGATCGACCGGCAGTCACGGCTGGTGCAGAAGCACGTCGGCATGCTCACCGCGCGCACCACCGAGTACGAGACGCGGCACCTCGCCGGCCTGCCGGTGAACGCGTCGATCGAGGAAGTCGATCAGACGCAGGGGCTGAAGCTCGAAAACGGCGCGCAGCTTCTGACGATCCCCGGCGTGGATCTCGCGAAGCTCACGCCGGCCCGGCGGACCGAGGCGCTCGAGAAACTCAACTCGCAGCCGTGCACCTGCGGCTGCGATCTCACCGTCGCCAAGTGCCGCGTCGACGATCCGAGCTGCGGCGTCAGCCTGCCGCTCGCCCGGCAGATCGTCGCGCAGATCGCGGGTTCTGAACATCAGTGACGGGCGCAGGGAGCCGCAATCCGCGCATCAAGGTGATGGTCGCAGCAGCGATCACCTGCGCGTGGATGGCGGCCGCCGCCGTTGTGCAGCCAGATCGAGCGGCCGCGCAAACCCCCAGCGTCACAGCCCCGGTCGCCAGGTCGCCGTCGCCATCGTCGAACGCGAACGGCTACGCGGGCTCCACCGCCTGCCGCAATTGCCACGCGCCGATCTACGCCCGCTGGACACGCACGCGGATGGCGAACGTGGTCCGCGACCCGAAAACCCACCCCGACGCGATCATCCCGGATCTGGCGAAGCACGATCCGCTGGTCACCTTCGGCAAGGACGACATCGCGCTGGTCTACGGCAGCAAGTGGAAGCAGCGCTATTTCACCCGCGTCGGCGACGATTACTATCCGCTCGGCGCGCAGTGGGACGTGGCGAACAAGGTGTGGCGGCGCTACTTCGTCGCCGACAACACCGACTGGTGGGTTCCGCACTACCCCGCCGACAACATGAAGCGGCCGACCGGCCCGACCTGCGACGGTTGCCACTCGGTGAATTACGACGTGAAGACCAAACAGGTCACTGAATGGAACGTCGGCTGCGAGAAATGCCACGGGCCCGGCGCCGCGCACGCCGCGAACCCGGTGCGCGGAAACATCTTCAACCCCGCCCGCGCCGGGCTGCTCGCCAGCGACGTGTGCATTCAGTGCCACTCGCAGGGACAGCCGCTGAAGAATCCGGTCGAGGGCCGCTACTTCGACTGGCCCGTCGGCTATTTCGCCGGCGCCAATCTCAGCGCCTTCTGGAGGCTCGAGGAGCCGGAGCTCGGAAAGACCACGTTCACCCACTTCGCTGACGGGACCGCGCACAAGAACCGGATGCAGGGGAACGATTTCGTATCGAGCGTGATGTACGAGCGCGGCGTCACCTGCTTCAGCTGTCACGACGTCCACGGCACCGCGAACAACGCGGACCTCGTGCGGCCGGCGTCAACAGTGTGCCTGCAGTGCCATGGACCGGTGTCGCCAAACGGTCCGCACACGCCGACCATCGAGCAGCACACGCACCACAAGGCCGGTTCGACGGGCAGCGACTGCGTCGGGTGTCACATGCCGAAGATCGCGCAGACGATCGCCGACATCAACGTGCGCAGCCACACGTTCCGCTTCATCCCGCCAGCCGCGACCGAGCGTCTGAAGGTGCCGAACTCGTGCACGTCGTGCCACACCGACAAATCTGCTGCGTGGGCGAGCGAGACACTGAAGAAGTGGCCGGAGTTCTCGCCGTGGCGCGTGGCGCAGTAAGCGCGGTCAGTCGCCGCCGCTTTCCTTCTGCTGCTGACGGGCGCGCGAGAGCTCATCGATCTCGGCCGAGACCGCGGCGTAACAGGTCGGGCAGATGCCGTGGCTGAACTGCGCGTCCGAGTGCTGCGCGATGTAGCCCTCGACCTGCTGCCAGTACTGATCGTCGCCGCGGATGCGTTTGCAGTAGCTGCAGATCGGCAGCAGGCCGCGCAGCTGCTTCACGTTCGACAATGCGATCTGCAGCTCGTTGACACGCTCGGCCAGCTTCTG
The DNA here is from genome assembly GCA_035259385.1 of Vicinamibacterales bacterium. GTDB lineage: Bacteria > Acidobacteriota > Vicinamibacteria > Vicinamibacterales > CAVVIG01 > QHWK01. The sequence goes on from DATFWL010000358.1 coordinate 4,147, forward strand.
CTGCAGGCCGAGGACGCGCGCACCGACTGCAACCCGCGCGCGCAGCTCTTCGGGATCGAACGGCTTGATGATGTAGTCGTCCGCTCCCGCATCGAGGCCGGCGACCACGTCGCCGCGGGCTTCGCGGGCGGTGACGAGCAGCAGATACATGTTGGCGAGCGGCAGCTCCGCGCGCACACGGCGGCAGACGTCCGGGCCGTCCATGCCGGGCATCATCCAGTCGAGGATCGCCAGCGTCGGGTCGCCGGCCGCCCGCAATCGCTCCCACGCGTCGTTGCCGTCGCCGACCAGCGTCGTCTCGTAGTTCCAGCGCTGCAGCGTCCGGGCGAGGATCTCGCCGGTCACCCGATCGTCTTCTGCGATGACGACGCGCATGAGGCGTGAGTATACAATGGGCGCCGCCGGCGGGAGGCAGGCGCCGGCTTCATCACGATGACGCGAGTCGGAAAGCGTCTTGGTGTCGCGGTGCTGTGCGGCATCGTGGGCCTGCTGCTGAATCAGTGGCGCATCGGCTCAGCTGCACCGCTGCTGCTGGGCCGGGTCGCGACGCTTCCCGTCGCCATCCTCTACGGACCGTGGTTCGGCGCGCTCGCCGCAATCATCGCGGCGTTGCCGGCGACCGGTGCGTTCAGCATCGGGTTCACAATATTGCCCATCGAGGCGCTCGTCGTCGGCGCCTTCGCCCGTAGTGGCCGCTCTCCGCTCGCCGGCGGGCTCGTCGTCTGGAGTCTGATCGCCGCGACGCTGATCGCGGTTCCGTCGCTCTACGGCGTCGGCTTCCTGAGGCAGAGCATCGTGCCGGTCGCGCTGCAGGTGGTGTTGAGCGGCCTCGTCGCGGTCGTGCTCGCCGATCTGATCGCCACCGGCGCGTCGGCGCAGCGGCTCGTCGCGCAGGACGTCTCGCGCGGTCAGCGGCACCTGCGCAGCTACGCCTTTCACGCGTT
>DATFWL010000359.1:0-5407 GCA_035259385.1 Vicinamibacterales bacterium
CAAGTTTGCCGATGGAACCGTCCTCGTGAAGGAAGTGCTGGCCACGAGTCACGCGCAGTTGACCACCGGCGACGCCCATTGGGCCGAGGGGACGAAAGTCTGGTTCGTGATGATCAAGGACGACAAGGGCCGCTTCCCCAACAATCCGTTGTGGGGTAATGGGTGGGGCTGGGCGCTGTTCAAGTCCGACGCGCCCGACACCCAGGTCGCCACCGACTTCAAGAAGGACTGCCTCGGCTGCCACATCCCTGCACAGGGCACCGACTGGGTGTACGTCAAGGGTTATCCGCTTCTCAGGGCGAAATGAGCGGCACGTGCAAGGACCGCGTTCGAATCACAAGGAGATTGGGTGATGTACAAGTACCTGCTCGCGATCGGTGGAATCGGATTGATTGGTGCCGGCCTCTGGACAGGCACCAGCGCACCAGTTGCCGCCCAAACTCAGGGCTCGACCGCGGTCTTTCTGCCTGACGGAAAAGTCAAACTGCCGACCGGCTTCCGCAAGTGGGTCTTCGTGGGCGCTCCGCTGACGCCCAACGGCCTCAACAACGGCATGGCGGGTTTTCCGGAATATCACAACGTCTACGTGGAGCAGAAGAACATCGACGCGTATCTGAAAACCGGAACGTTTCCCGAAGGAACCGTTTTCGTGAAAGAGCTCACTCGCGTCCTCAACCCTACGTTTCCGGACGGTTCTCGCCAGGAGCCATCCGGACGCGGGTTCTTCAACGGCGAGTTCAATGGAATCGACATGACGGTGAAGGACAGCAAGCGATTCCCCAAGACCAACGGCTGGGGGTTCTTCACGTTCGGCCACCATCCACTCCCGTACGAGCAGACGGCGGCTGAGGCGCCGATCAGTCAATGCGGCGGATGCCACGTCGCCAACGTCGCGAAGACCGATATGACCTGGATCCAGTTCTATCCGTTGCTTCGCGACAAAGCCGGCTATTAGAGGACTGCGTTCCAGAAGAGGAGACGGAATATGGCGGACATGAACATGTCGAAGGAAATGACCACATCGGGGGGAACGGGGATGATGGCGCCGAACGGTCAAGGCGGACATCTCTACATGCAAACGAACGAGATTCGAAATGTCATCACCCACTATCGGAGGTCGGCAAACGGCATCCTCAGCGAAGTCGAACGCGTCGCCACGGGCGGTTGCGGTTCCGGAACGTTCAAGCCGATCAGTGGCCAGGACAGCGCACCGAACGCGTTCGAGGGTGCAGGCAGTGTCATCCTTTCGCCGGATCGACGGCTCCTGTTTGCGACAAATGGCGGCGACAATTCGGTGTCCAGCTTCACCGTCGACAAGGACGGCCGCCTCACGCTGCTGGATGTCAAGCCGACGGGGAACCCCGTCATGGGAAAAAGCGGCACGGCCAAATCACTGGTCTACGCCCCGTCCAGGGGCATCCTCTACGTGCTGCACTCGTTCGGTCCCGATCATCTCCGGCTGATGTCCGTCGACGGGGGAGGAAAGCTCACGACACGCCCTGATCGATATACGGCGAATACGAAAGACAAGACCGACCGCGTGCCGACCATGGCCGTGCTCTCGCCCGATGGGAAATTCCTCCTGGTCGGCACCACCTTCGATCAGCCGATCGCTCACACGGGCACGTATCCAGACGGCTCACCGATTCTCTGGGTCCAGCAGCCAGACGGCAGCTTCAAGGTGATCGCTTCGAATGCGCCAGATCCCGACGGTCTCGTCGTATTCCCGATCAACAAAGACGGCACGCTCGAGCGGGCCTCGTTCCACGACGGGAAGGCGGCCTCTCCTTTCTACATCGCCTTTCTCCACGGCCGCCCGGATACCTTCGTCCTCGGATATGCCGTCGGCGACGGGTGCGCCATCGCAACTATCGATCAGGACGGGAACCTAAACATCGGTCCGTTAGTGAAGATCGACACGGGTGCGGGCCTGCCGTCTGAGCTGTGCTGGCTCGCCGTCTCCCCGGATGACCGATTCGTGTTCGCGACGAACTTCGGCTACAGCAACGTCAGCAGCTTCCGCATCGACGGTACCCGGCTGTCGATCGCAAAAGATCCGGCGAGCGCGAAAGTTCCCGGCGACGGCACCGCCAGAGGCCTCAACACAACCGTCACCAGCGGACCAAGCGATAACTGGATCACGCCGGACGGCGCCTATCTCTATCAGATTTACGGAAACGCCTCGAAACTCGTCGGCTATGCCACCGAATCGGACGGCTCACTGCGTGAGATCACGAGCGTCGCAATCCCGTACAACAGCCCGCAGGGTCTGGCGGGATTCTGATTGCACGCCGGATATGCATCGGTCGTCGGACGCGGACCTTCAGCGGTCGGTCGGATCCGGCCGCATCGTGCTGAAAGGGTCGGAGCGAGGGAATCAGATCGTGGATGTCTTTCAACACGCTCCTGTGCGGGTGCTGTTCCCGCGGGTGGGAAGCGGAGGCTTCCACGAGGCGGTGCTCATCAACACGGCGGGCGGTGTGGCTGGCGGCGATCGACTCGACATCGAAGTGGCCGCGCTCGCCCACGCGGCGATCACAGTGACGTCACAGGCGGCTGAACGGATCTATGGCGCGCTCGACCAGCCTGCACGAGTGTCGACGACGCTGACGGCGTGTGCGACCGCGAGGCTCGCATGGTGCCCGCAGGAGACGATCGTGTTCGATCGGGCGCGGGTGAGGCGTGAGACGCGGATCGCGGTGTCGACCGGCGCCGAGCTGCTCGCGCTCGAGTGGATCGTGCTCGGTCGCGCGGCGCACGGCGAGGCAGTCGCCGGAGGGTCGGTTGTCGATAGCTGGAGGGTCGAGCAGAACGGAAGACTCGTCTGGGCCGACACCCTGCGAATCACCGATGACGTGTTTCCGCACATTCGCAGGCGCGCGTTGCTGGCAGACTTCACCGCCTTCGCGACGCTCGTTTACGTGGGGTCGGATCTGAAGGAACGCCTGGAATGTCTGCGCGATGGGGCGGTGTCACTCGGGTGCCGCTCCGCGGCGACGATAGTGGGCGGGCTGATCGTCGTGCGCGTGGCGGCGGCCGACGCCTCAACACTGCGAACCGGATTGCGCAACATCCTTGACCGGTTCGATCGCGCGTTCGGGCCAGGCCCCTTCCATGTGCCGAAGATGTGGTCATGTTGAACGCCGCGGAAAGTCGTGAACGCCGATGAACCTCACGCCGCGCGAAAAGGACAAGCTCATGGTGGCGCTGGCTGCGCTCGTCGCTCGGGCGCGGCTCGCACGAGGTCTGAAACTGAATTATCCGGAGAGCGTCGCGCTGATCACCAACGTCGTGCTGGAAGGCGCCCGGGACGGGAAGTCGGTCGCCGAGCTCATGGCAGAAGGCGGCAGAACGCTGACGCGCGATCAGGTCATGGACGGCATCGGCGAGATGATCGAAGAGATAGAAGTCGAGGCGACCTTCCCCGACGGCACCAAACTCGTCACCGTTCACAACCCCATTCGTTGAGGAGCCGATGATCTACGAATGTGCCACGTCATTCTTGTCGGGATTTGTCCATCCGCTTCACGGAGCGGACCACCTGGTCGCCATGCTCGCGGTCGGGACTTGGGGTGCGCTCACCGGCGGTCGCGCCATTCGCATCTGGCCGATCGCGTTCGTGGCGACCATGCTGGCTGGTTTTGCCAGTGGCGCGGCGGGCCTCGCGGTTCCACTCGTGGAGCCCGCGATCGTGTCATCGATTGTCGTCCTCGGCCTTCTTGTCGCGTTCGCCGTGGAGGCCCGCCTCTGGCTCGGCGCCGTGGTCATCGGGCTGTTCGCGTTCTTTCACGGCCACGCCCACGGAACCGAGGCGGTATCGGCGAGCGCGACCGCGTACGCAGCGGGACTGATGCTCGCGACGGGTGCCCTTCACACGGCGGGCATCGGGCTGTGCCGTGTCGCCGGTGGGACGATCCCGAGAGTCGCGTTGCGCGCGGCTGGCGCGGTGGCCGCGTTCGGCGGCATCGTTGCGATGGTGACGCTCGCGTGATACCTGGGGAGCTGCTTCCGGCTGCCGGCGAGATTGTCCTGAATCCGGACAGGGCGGCCATTGTGCTCACGGTCGCGAACACGGGCGACCGACCGATTCAAGTCGGCAGTCACTTTCATTTCGCCGAGGCCAACGCCGCGCTCGCATTCGATCGACACGCAGCCACCGGATATCGCCTCGACATTCCTGCGGGAACGGCTGTGCGGTTCGAGCCGGGCCAGTCCCGCGAGGTGCGGCTCGTGGCATACGGCGGCGCACGGTTCGTGTTCGGGTTCAACCGCCAGGTGATGGGGCCGTTGCCGCAAGCAGAGAACGAACGCCATGGCACATGAAATGAGCCGCGCCGAGTACGCACATATGTTCGGCCCGACAGTCGGCGACCGAGTGCGTCTCGCAGATACCGACCTCGTTATCGAGGTCGAGAAGGACTTCACGACATACGGTGACGAGGTGAAATTCGGCGGCGGCAAAGTCATCCGCGACGGCATGGGACAGTCGCAGCGCACGCGAACCGACGGAGCGGTCGACACCGTCATCACCAATGCGTTGATCCTCGATCATTGGGGAATCGTGAAAGCCGACATCGGCATCAAGGATGGTCGGATCGCCGCAATTGGCAAAGCCGGCAATCCCGATGTTCAGCCGAAGGTCACCATCATCATCGGGCCAGGCACCGAGGTCATCGCCGGCGAGGGGAAGATCGTCACGGCGGGCGGCATCGACGTGCACGTGCATTTCATCTGCCCGCAGCAGATCGACGAAGCGCTGTTTGCCGGGATGACGACACTGATGGGCGGCGGGACCGGGCCGGCGACGGGCACCAATGCCACCACGTGCACGCCCGGCGCCTGGCACATTCATCGGATGCTGCAGTCGGCGGATGCGTTTCCCGTGAATCTCGGCTTCTTCGCCAAGGGCAACGCCAGCGCGGCGGCCGCCCTGGTGGAGCAGATCACGGCTGGGGCGTGCGGCTTCAAGCTCCACGAGGACTGGGGCGCGACACCGTCGGCGATCGACTGCTGCCTGTCGGTCGCCGACGATCTGGATGTGCAGGTCCTGATTCACACCGACTCGCTCAACGAGAGCGGCTTCGTCGACGACACGATCGCGGCCTTCAAGAACAGGACGATTCACGCGTTTCATGCGGAGGGTGCCGGCGGTGGACACGCCCCCGACATCATCAGGGTGTGCGGCGAGCTGAACGTCATCCCCTCGTCGACGACCCCGACGCGCCCCTACACGATCAACACGGTCGACGAAGCGCTCGACATGGTGATGGTGACGCATCACCTCGACCGCCGCATCGCCGAGGACGTAGCGTTCGCGGACAGCCGCATCCGTAAGGAGACGATCGCTGCCGAAGACGTCCTGCACGACCTCGGCGCTCTGTCGATCATGGCGTCGGACAGCCAGGCG
>DATFWL010000360.1:0-2084 GCA_035259385.1 Vicinamibacterales bacterium
TTTCGGGCGCTGGCGCGTCAGCGCAAGCTGGAAACCATCCTCGTCGAGGAGATAGATGGCGACGCCTTCCACTCCCGTGGCCTCGATGACCGTCGTGCTGATAAACGGCAGCAGACGCTTGAGGTCGAGCATCCGCGTCAGGGCCCGGCTCGCCTCCCGCACCGTGCGTTGATAGTTCGCGCGCGTGCGATAGACGTAGCGATCGAGCAGCCGCCGCGCGAGATCGCGCGTCGGAGGAACGCTGAGAATGACGAGCCCGATCGTGCCGAGCACCAGCATCAGCTCGACGCCGTCGAGATGGCCGAAGAAGCGCGATCCGAACAGCTGCAGCAGCACGACCGGCGGAATCAGCGACGCGGCGGTGGCCAGCGCCAGCGTCAGACTGTTGTGGAGCACCAGACGAAGATCCGCGATCCGACGTCGGATCAGCGCGTGCCCGATGATCACCACGAACGCCAGCGCGAAGTAGGGACCGATCGCGCCGTACGCCGACCGTCCGGTGAGCCACGGCAACAGGACGTTCGTCACGATCGCCGCGATTCCGGGAACGATCATGCCGGCCGCGACGAACTGAAGCTCGGCGCGGGAGCGTCCGCGCGCCACTCGCCACTCGAGGAGGAAGAGCGCCGTGGCCGTCGCCCAGGTCGCGACGATGAAGAACGCGAAGAATGGGTAGAGGGGCCCTTGTTTTCGCGAAATTACGTTTGCGACGAGTGAAGGCTCAGATATCACTAAGTCGGTCATTAGCGAAAGAATGCTGAACAGAATGCCGGCCATAACCCAGATGAGCAGGAGCGGGCGCAACAAACGTCGAGCCAACGCGCCTTCTGCCGGCGCAAATGCGTGCATGAAGGCCACAAAGGCTGCCGGAATTAGGCTTCCCGCGGCGAAGCTCATCGGTATCCAAAACTTTGGGTGCGCCCCGCCGTGAACCGCGGTCACTGAGGTGGCCCAGAGTGCGACCATCAATGTGAATGTCGTAAAGCGCCGATTCAGGAGTCGATCCGGGGACGCGTTCCAGACGAGCAGCGCGAAGCTCACGAGAAGAACCGGAACGGTGAATGAGAGCGTGTACGTCACGCGTTCACCAAGCTCAACAGCGCGACTGGTGGTTCATGAGGGCCGACGCAACCCCAATAATTTCCTGGCAATTATGACCTTGAGCTACGCACTCCGCCACACGAGGCTGTTAGAATAGGTCACCGGCATCGAGCATGTCTACGCCTATGATTAACCGCCGCGGATTCTTGACACTACCGTTCGTTGCTCTGTTTAGCCTGATAACTCGCGTTGACGCTGAGCCTGCGATTCGCCGGGGACAGTATGCTGCGGACATTGGCGTGTTGTACGACATGCTGACGTTTCATCTCCAAGGAACGATTGAGGAGTCTATCGACCGGGCGGCCGGCGAGTATCGTGTTGTCATAGCCGGCCACGGGACGTCAATCGCAAGCAGAATAGACTCATCGGGCATTCTGCAGAGTGGACGGTGGGCGCCGCGCCGTAGTTCGTCTTGGTTTAATGTCCGGGGTAGAGAATCGAGGACCGAGATTAGCTACGACTACACGCGCGCAAGTATTGACTATCGAGCCCGAAGCGAAACATTTTTCCTGCGTCGTGTTCGGACGGTTGAAGATGTTGTTGTTATCCCGAGCGGTATCCACGTGGATGATGCGGTGAGCGCCACCCTCAACTATGCCGATGGCGCATGGACGACAACCGACGGCATTCTGCATACGTTCGTCGTTCGACGCCGTCAGGCTCCGGATGAAGGACCAGATGATGTTGCGCCACTGTACCGTGCGGAGCTCTCTCCCCTTGCGGCGAGAGTTGTATCTGAACAGGAGAACGGCAAAGCGACGGCGCTGTTCGACTTGAGTCCCTTTTCATCTTGGATGAGGCCATCCCGACCCGCGCGAATCGTGTTTGGTACAAATCGTCGCCCCGAGTTGATTACGACAGCAATGATCCTCGGATCGTCAGTGACGATTAGACTTGGGTAGGTCCATGTGCCTGGGCTGATGCACGATCTCGTGACGCTTGGTGAGATTCTTTTGCGACTTGCAATTCCGTCTCCAGCTCGC
>DATFWL010000361.1:0-3500 GCA_035259385.1 Vicinamibacterales bacterium
TGTGTGCTGACCGTTGTCGGCTGGATTCAAGAACTTGTGCGATAGCCGATCATGTAACTTCGACACCTGCTCGATGGCGAAGTCCATTACAGCACGGTCGAAGTTGATCAGTTGATGCACTGACTCAACGTTTGTCTCGAAATCGCTCTTGATTCGGTTAATCATCGTTCTGTCGTCGGCGGCATGCGCGCACCATGGCTTCCGTCACACATGGACACATGCCGGCGCCGCTGCGGTGCACCAGACGGTCCGCCTCGCCAGCCACCCAGACGCAACTTCACCCAAGCGCTCAGTGCCGGAGTTTCGGCGTCGTATCTCCGTCGGCAGCGTGATCGCGACTTCGTTCAGCGACCTGGCGCATGCGGAGCTTCCCCTGATCCAGGCGGGCGAGCAGGGCCGTCTCGTCGGACACGCGAATCTCAATCTCCGGCTCCTTGGGTTTGTCGAGCGCACGGTTAATCAGGTCCGCGAACGCCTGCACGCTCGGCTCCTTCTCCCAAATCTCGACGATCTCCTCGCTGTCGCTGAGTGCCTCTTTCTGACGCGCGATCGCTTCCGTCACTCTCACATTCCCGTCTTGGCACTTGGCTGGCGCGCCGCGCAATCAGCGACCGTGATGCTTAGCGATCTCAGCGTCGCTCAGGCGCAGGAATCTCGCCGCATTGTTGTAAAGAATATCGCGCTTTTGCTCCCTATCAAGGAATGGGGCTGACTCAATCGCCTGAATCGCTCGCTCGATGACCCCCGGCCAGATCATTTGGTCTGAGCCAAACATGACGCGCTTCCCGAATCCGGCCTCCACGATGCGTTGAAGATAGCGGTAGAACTCCGCTCGTGGAAGATTGCAATCAATGAAGCCGACATCAACGTAGACTTGAGGGTGCGTCCATAGGAGCGCGATTAGATCGTCTAACATCGGCCATCCAGCGTGCATGATGTAGATGCGAAGCTTCGGATGCCGAACCAGAACCTCTTCGAGCAGTAGTGAGCTGTTCAACCTCGCACGATAGCGATCCACACCGAGGTAGGGAGCGCCGGGCGGTCCTGGCCCTGCATGGATGCCCACCGGGAAGTCTCGTTCTTCCGCAAGCGCAAGATAAGGTTCAAACGCCTGGTCGGCGGGTGAAATACCGACATACTGATTCAGGACTTCACCCAAAACGACGAACTGTCCCTGCTTGTGAAGACGACGGACCTCGTCGGGGGACGGGCTCCGTGGTCCGAGCTGAAACCCGAGCGCGGGAATAATGTGATCTGGAGCCTTCTCGCGCCAACGCTGGACTCGCGTCAACTCGCTGACAGCCTCTGAGGAACAGAGAACGCCAAAGATATTGCGGCGCCTCAACACTTCGAGCGTCTGATTCATCAGATCCTCGTCGGTCGTCGGGGACCAGACAGGATCAGAACAAGGCGGCTGCTTTCTAACGGCGCGCATGACGTTCCTCCAGTCGTCCTTAGCGTCCCTTGGCGTGAGGGTCGCCAACGGCGCGCACATGGCTACAGGCGGCGGTCCTTGTGCATCTGCAGGGTATGCATGTAGGTGCATATCGATTACCGGCAGGGAAACTTGCGGCGCTGGAGCCGTTTCCTGCAATGTCGCGATGGCAGCGACCAAGATCCAAGTTCGCCTCATGTCGCATCTCCTTTCGTTGCGATCATTCAGCGCGCAGGTGATCGCTCGCATGAACTCTCAATTGCGCGAGCGATACTGATATTGTAGCGCGCCACTAGCGGACTCGACCTGTCCGTGTCCCTTGGACGGGCGTGTCTGACCTTCACCACGCCCTGCTAGGGCACGCCGCGTCACTGCGGGACACCGGCTGCGCGCCGCGCTGCGATCCAGGCGCACGAGGAGTACCGCCTCAGATGCCACCCGGATCTCGAGTTCCTGCTCCTTCGGCTTCCAGCGCACGTCCGCAGAAGCGTCAGTCGCCGGCGATCGTCTGCACCGCGTCGTGAGTTGGCAGGGTGTGACCGTTCTCGCCGAACCCGCGGAGCCGTCCGCGATCGAGCCGCTCGAGTAACAAAGTGCCGCTCATCTCCACGCGTTCGGTCAAGAGCGCAAAGTGCTTCGCCAGCATCTCTAAACTCTTTATTTTGTCCGCCAGTTGGATCCTAACGACGGTGTCCACCGACCCATTACCGGCGGAACTCTGACGCCTGATCACGTCGATCGAGATGATCGAGGCGCTTTCGTCAGCGGTGAGCTCGGCGATCGGTCGCAAGTTGCCGTGATCATCGAAGAGCGTTCGCACGTCGGAGAACGCCAGGCGCCGCAACTGCTCGAGGACGTGCACCGCCTCGAGGCCGGCCGCCTGCAGTTGCTGAGCCTTCGCGCGCGCGACGGCTTACGAAACCTTAGGACAGCGCAGCAGGACACAGCCGGTACTTTCCGCGCTGCGTGGAAGGTAGCCGGCTCGAATGGCTGCTTGTTTGGCGTTGAGGTCTCGCACGAATTCATCACGAAGCGGGCTTGTTTGTCGGTGAGGCCGGACGGGTCTCGACGGCGTGCGGACGCGTCCGTCGTGCGGGTGCGACGTGGCTTCGACGGCGGGGGTGGATGTTTGAGGGTTGAAGGCATGCCTTCGAGTGCCCGATCCCGCTCTGCGCGTCGCCGCTCAGAGTGTTGATTGATAAGTTATCAATGCCGCATTGACCTCGACAGCGCCGCGTCCTGTTCCGAACACTGGGAAGGCTTCGGGATTATGCCGCGTTTGCGGAGGGTCGCGCACGACGGAGCCATGCGCGTAAAGGCCTCGTGGCGGTCTCCAGGGCGCGTCGGGGCGGTTCACGGCGACGAACGACGGTCGGTGGCACGCTGGGGTCGTCCGACTGACGTTCGCTCGCCAAGAGCCATGACGTGTGCGTCCAGCGCGCCTGCGTCCACGCCTTCCGGCGCGGGATCACGCACGCGTGCAACGCGCCACCCGCTAGTGGAGCCCGCCGGACTTGGACGGATGCACGAGCGTGCCAATCGTTCGGGCCGCCTCGCTGATGTCGTGGACGAGTTCGGCGAGCGCGTCACCGAGCGTCAGGCCGGCGCCGGTACGCTGCTCGGCCGCCGGGCCGACGCCGCCAGTGGCCGATCAACAAATCGGTCGACATCGACGCCGAAAAGGCTAGACTCGGCCGTTTTCAACCCAGAGGGTTGGCATGAAGGACACCATCGCCGCTCGGATTCAGCGTTACGCCCTCGAGGGAGACGACGCGGATCTGCGCCGCCTGCTCACCGTCGCCGAGGCGCTCGCCGACCCTCGGCGACCGATCTGATCGCGTTCGCCAGCGCGGTCGCCGGCGCGTCCTTCAGGAGAAAACCCTTTACATGCCCCTTGAGCGCGCGCAGCAGGTTGCCCGGCTGGGTGAGCCCGGTGAGGATCAGCGTCCGGCACGACGGGAGGCGCTCGTGCAGCGCTTCGGCGGCGCTCAAGCCATCGAGGCCAGGGAGATCGATATCGATCACGGCGACGTCGGGCCGCGTTTTCTCTGCGGTCTCGACGATG
>DATFWL010000362.1:0-4328 GCA_035259385.1 Vicinamibacterales bacterium
CACGTCGAATCGCGGCCCCGACGAATGGCTGATCACGTTTGCCGATCCGCTCCGCGCGCAAAGTGCGATTGATCGCTTCACCAGCAACGCCTACGACCTGGTGATCGACGGCGAGTCGTATCGGCAGCGGCTCAAACCGACATTGAAGACGGCGGCGCGGTGAACGGCCGTGGAAACGCCGCCGCCGCGGAAACCACAGAACGGTTTCCACCGTGGCTTGGAAATCTCGCTGGAGAACGCGAGATTCCCACATTCCCACCGCCGACCCTTATCATCATCGGACCGAAGAACGAACGGAGGACTGAACAGCGTCCACACGATCAGGCACGCTCACGGCGCGGCAGACGAGCAGGAACTCCGGGGGGAAAGGTTTTGAAAGTCCGGGGTCCATTCCTTCTGAAAACCGACAGCGCGGCGGCAGCTCGACGTGGAGAATCGACGGTCAACTTTTCGGTATACCCAAGCCTCGAAGAGTTCACGCGCGCAATAAAGGCGGCGAACTGGACATATCGCCAGTTGAATTCAGGTGGACGAATTCACTAAACCGCCTGACATCGACGGCTTTCGGGCAGCCGTGCAAAGAATTCCCTTCGTTTCGGAACGCAAGGCGAACTGCGGCCGGCACGCATCCCGAGCGCGCCGGTTCGACGAGTCTTGCACCTGTAGGGCCGAGCGGATGTCCTCCGCGGGGTCTGCGCCGCTGAGCTTGCTCTGCGCATCACGACGCCGTGACGCGATTGGCCGAAGTCACTGGCTTAGGCGTCGGTTCTGCCCAGCAGATCATCGCGGAAGTCGGGGTGACCGCCGCGACGTTTCCGTCGGACCGCCAGCTCGCGTCCTGGGTCGGCGCGTGCCCTGGCCATCACGAGAGTGCCGGCGTCAACGACAGCCACCGACCGGACGCCCAAGGGCAACCGTCAGATGCGCCGTGTGCTGAACCAAGCCGCCAACGCCGCCGTGAAGGCGAAGGGCAGCCTCTTCGCCCTCGTCTATCGCCGCCTCGTCCCGCGCCTCGGGCATGCGCAGGCCATCGGTGCGATCGCCCACCGGCTCTGTCGTCTGATTTGGAAGATTCTTCACCAAGGCATTCGGTACGAAGAACGGAGGCCCGCGGTAAACGTCCATGCGAAGAAGGCGCGTGCGCGCAAGATGATCCGCGAACTGCGAAGTCTCGGCTATTGCCTCACGGCTGATACGCGCTACCACAAGTTTCTGATCGTCGAAGGCGACGGTGAGAACGGCAAGTCGGTGTTGCTCGACACGCTTGCCAGCCTGTTGGGTCCCGCGAACGTGTCACGCGTGCCGCTGGAGATTTTCGGAGAGCGGTTCCAGCTAATGGCGACGTTCGGCAAGCTGGCGAACATCGCGCCCGAAGTCGATAACGTCCGTATCGCCGAGGGCATCGTCAAACAGTTCGTCGCAGGTGACGTTGTCTACGTGGACCGCAAGGGCCGCGAGTCGATCGACTTCCGGCCGACCGCACGGTTGGTGGTCGCGACGAATAACCGCCCGACGATCGCGGATCGCTCCAACGGGTTCTGGCGTAGGGTGCTCTACGTGCCTTTCCGCGTCGCCGTGCCGCCCGAGAAGCGCGACCGCTATCTGACCGAGAAGCTGCGGGCAGAACTCCCCGGCATCCTGAACTGGGCGCTCGTGGGGCGGCGGAGGCTCTACGCGCAGGACGGCTTCACGGAGTCGACGCTCGCCAAGGAAGTCATGGCGCAATATCGGGCCGGCTCCAATCCCGAGAGGGAGTTCCTGACTGACACTTACGAGCCAGCGAGCGAGACGGACTACATCGAGAAAACCGACGCCTACACACGTTACAAGAGCTGGGCGGACGGTCAGAACCACAAGCCGATGAACGCCTCGGAGTTCGCCAAGGAAGTCTACAGGGCATTCCCGAACGTAAAGGAGGGCCGCCTGAGCGAGCCGCCGCGCCCGCGTGTGTTCTGCGGGCTGGCCGCTGCGCGGCCGGACCATGACTCCGCCGACTTGCCGGTCAACTGCGGTGCGGAGGTCGAGGACGCGGCGTAGGAAGTAGGAGTGCGTGGGGGGCCGGTGTGGGGCCGGCCCCCCGTTCACTTCGATCCGTGTTGTCCACCTGTCCGGGCTGTTTGTATACCCTTCAAGATCGAGAACCGCCGATCAAAAAGGGATACAGGAACCCATGGACAGGTCGGACACGCTGGACGCCTACCCAAGCCGATTCAGAATCGACACCTTCCGGTGGCTGGCGCTCAGGTCCTCGGTCAGCAGATGCAAGTAGCGTTGGGTCGTGGTGATCTGCGTATGCCCGAGCACCATCGACAGGCGCACGATGTCGCCACCATGCCGGAGGTAGTTCGTAGCGAACGTGTGGCGGAGGCGGTGCCAGCCGAAGCGCGGCAGCTGCAGCTTCGGCTGCAGCAGGTAGAGGGACGTGCTACTGTTGCGTTTCTCCCACCGACCGCCACCGAACGTCCCGAACACGAAGTCGTTGCGGATGCCCTTCTGTGCCTTCAGCTTCTCGAACCGATACAGGCGCTTTCGCACCTCCGGCGAGAACGGCACGAGCCGTTCCTTCTGTCCTTTGCCGAACACCTTGAGGATCAGATTGGCGGCGTTCACATCGTTGTGGCGGAGACTCAGGGCCTCCGAGATCCGTAGGCCCGTGTCGAGGATGAGGAGGACGGCGGTGTGGAGTCGCATCTGTGCGAACGTGCGCGGCCGTAGGAGATCAGGGCGCGCATCTGCGCGTCGTCGAGCAGGGGCAACATCCGCCGCTCGATCCGCAGCTTGGCGAGTTGAACGCGATCCTTCGTATGGCCCTCCTGCTGGAGCCACAAACAGAAGGCATTCATCGCGGCGACGTTCGTGTTGCACGTCACTGGCCGCATTTTGCGATCGCGCATCGCGACGACGAACTGCTGCAGCGTCGCCTTCGTCGGCAGCGGTGGCACCGAGTCACCGATCGCGGCCTGATAGTTTTTGAAGGCAGTGCGATACCAGACGAGGGTGCTGGGTGTGACGTTTTTCAGGTAAGCGCGTTCCTTGAGGAACTGATCGAACAGTGTGGCCGGAGGGTGGTTCACGCGTCGCTCCTTGCTCTCTTGGAAGTGCATCTTGTTGCGGAGCAACAAGATGGCTCCTCAGGCTGGACTCGAACCAGCAACCCTCGGGTTAACAGCGTAATGCAGGTGTTCGGACTCGCGGGTTCTCGTGCCGGTAGCTCGGATGAGAGCGTGCTGTTACGTGGTGTTCGGCGAAAAATTGGCCAGAGATTGGCCAGACGTCCTCGGCAGCTGCGTCTTCGCACAGTCGTCGACAACCTACCGAGCGAGCGACGAACAATCCCTGCGCACTGATAGCAACCCGCACGCGTGGATGGAAGGTGACGACCGTCGCCGCTTCCGTCGAGCACCAGTCGCCTAAGAATCGCTGAGGAAGCAACTGAGGCAGTGGACGAAATTTCTTCATGGTGGGATAATCCCACCATGGTCATTACGCTTGATGCCAAACGGCGGTTGACAGTTCCCGCCGCGCTCGCGCCAGCAAAGCCTGGGGACTATTTCGACGCCCAGTTCGACGCCGAAGAGGACGCGATCGTCTTTCGCCGCCTGGGCGGGCGCGAGAGTTGGCTCGCGGTGATGAAGGAATGTCCGGTGAGCCCAGACGACGTGCCGCCACGGCGGCGCGAGCCGTCGAAGCGGCGGAAGCTGTGAGCTGGTTGCTCGACACGGACGTCATCTGTCAGCCGGCGAAGAAGAAGGGTGATCCGAAGGTGATCGCCTGGCTCGAAGCTGAGCAGGATCGCTGCTACACGAGCGCCGTCGTCATCGCGCAACTAGCGTACTGGGTGCGGACGAAGGAGGGCCGGCAGCGGCAGACGCTGCAGGCGTGGCTCACGCGGCTCGTGGCCGCGCTGCACGGCCGCATCCACGGGTTCAACGTGTCGGTGGCGCACGTCTGGGCCGAGCAGGAGCGGCTGCTCGACAAAGTGGGCCAGCGTATGCCCGTCGAGGACAGCTATATCGCTGCGACAGCCCGCCGGCACGGACTGACGATCGCCACGGGAAACGACCGAGACTTCAAGCGGCCAGGGCTCAAGGTCTTCAATCCATTCAAGGAACTCCCGTAGGCTGTTTTCGTCCGCAACTGTATGGTCCTGTCGTGCGCAAATAACCAGGCCGCCCATCCAGCACGCTCACGCAGCTCGCGGCTCCAGACGGTAGTTGTGATGAAGTGGTAGGGTCGGGAACTGGCGCGACAATCCGTAGGCGACTCCTTGGCCGTCTCCGGGGTTCCCCCTTCGTGCCCGGGTAGGAGTGACCGTAATTTCGTTTCCA
>DATFWL010000363.1:0-25281 GCA_035259385.1 Vicinamibacterales bacterium
TGCTTCACGATTCCACACTCCGGAGCGGTGCGAGCGCGACGCGCAGCTTCTTCACCGCCCGAAACACGCTGTGCTTCGCGGCGCTGGTGCCCAGCCCGAGCGCCGCGGAGATTTCGTCGATCGATCGCCCCTCGTAGTGCCGCAGCGTGAACGCCGCGCGTTCGAGCGGGCTGAGCGCCCGCAGCGCGCGCTGGACGCGCTCCTGGATCTCCGCGCTCTGCGCCATCCGCTCGGGTCCCGGCGCGTCGGCCGCTGGCATCTCCAGCATGTCCTCGAGGCTGTCGCCGCGCACCTGATCGTGCCGCGCCTGTTTCGATCGCATCAGGTCCACCGAGCAGTTCGCGACGATCCGATACAGCCAGGTCCCGAAATTCGCTCGCGATTCGAACCGTCCCAGCTGCTTGAACGCCCGTAAAAAGCTTTCCTGGACCACATCCTCGGCATCCTGTTCGTTGCCCGTCATCCGGTAGGCCAGCCGAAAGACACTCCGGCTGTGCCGCTCGACGAGCGAGCGGAACGCTTCGCTGTCGCCCTGGCGGGCACGAGCCAGGACGGCTGCTGCCTCGGTGGCGTCCATCTGCTTAGGTTAGACGGGCCTTAACCGGCCGGGTTAGCACCGTTTAGAGGGCTCGGGCGCTTCGTCGGCCCCTCCCAGCCAACGGTCTCACACACCGGCTGTGTTACTGGAGACCGCGATCGGGTTCATTACGGCTGTGGATCTCGAATCGGCCGTCGAGGCACTCGCACCTCGGCTGCTGGCCTACGCCCTCGCCCGGACCGGCTGTCGCGGCATCGCGGAAGACGTCGCGCAGGACGCGCTGACGGCGCTCGTCCGCCGATGGCGCGCCGCGGGACCGCCAGAGTCGCCTGACGCCTACGCGTTCGCGATTGCGAAACGAAGGGCGGGCCGCGCAGTCGCGCGACGCGCGCTGCTGGTCCCGCTCGAGGCGATCCGCGGCGTCGCGGACGATGGACCCGCGATCGATCGGGCGCACGCCGACCGTATCGAACTGGCCGGTGTGCGTGCGGCACTCCGTACGCTGCCGCGGCGCGATCGCGAGGCGCTGTTGCTTCGCGCGGCGGGGCAGTTGCCGGTTGCCGCGATTGCCGAGGTGATGCGGACGTCGCCCGCCGCCGTGAAGATGCGGATCTCGCGCGCCCGCAGGCGCCTCGCGGCGCTGCTTCCGGAGCAGACCCATGGACGATGAAGACCGACTGCATGAGATTGACGAGCGAGTACGTGCGGCACTCGCGCTCGACCCGGCGACGGCAAGGCGGATTGCCGCCCGCGCGTTGACCGAAACCGCGACCCGTGAGGCGAGGCGTCCGTCAGTCCTTTTTGCCGCGGCGGCGGCGCTCGTCATCGCCCTTGGTGTCGCCGTCTGGCTTGCCCGGCGGCCGCCGCACTCGCCGCCACCGCTTGCCACGCTTTCGATCAGCAGCAGCGGATCGATGCTCGTCGTGGACGGCGGCGATGGCCGGCGGTGGGTGGTAGGCCCGCCTGCCGAGCCTCGTCAGCCGGGCCGCTACGTGATCGTCATTTCTCGATGAAAGGAGCGCGCATGTTCCACGCGATCGTCATCGCTCTCACCGTTCTCGCGTCGAGCGCGTCGAGCGCGGCGCAGCTGGCGCGCGCTGCCGGCGATCCGCTGCAGGCGCGCGTCACGATCAGTTTCCGCGATGCCGCGGCCGCCGACGTGATCAGAAGCCTTGCCGCCGGTGCCGGTGTGAAGGTCGAGATCGCCGCCGGAGCGCTGCGGCCGGTGACGATCACGCTCACCAACGTCAAGCTGGGCACCGCCCTCGACGCCGTCTGCGACAACGCGCTCTGTTCGTGGCGGCTGCTCGTCGGAGACTCGCTGAAGATCACGCCGCTGCCGAGCGAGGGGAGCGCGATGCTTCCCCGCACGGTGTCGTTCTCGATCGAGGAGACGCCGCCGACCGAGGTGTTTCGCGCGCTCGCGGCGGCCATTGGCGTTCCGGTGACGATCGAAGCCGGGCTCCCGGCGGGACCAGTGTCGCTGAACTTCAAGAGCACGCCGACGCAGGAGGTGCTGAACATCCTCTGCAACGCCATGCAATGCGCCTGGGATTTCGATCCGCAGCGCGGGCTCCGCGTGATGGCGAAGCGGTAGTCGAGGCGCGCGCAGCGAAGCCGAGCGCGCCGTCAGTGGTCCAGATCCATCGCCACCTTCGCGCGCTCGTGCAGGCGTTCCTTCGGCGTCAGCTTTCGTTTGGCATGGACGAACCGCACGCTGCGCTTGGGACCGTGCAGCCGCCGCCCGGTGAGCACCAGCGACTTGGTGAGGTGCGCTTCGATGTGCGGCAGGGCGGCGAGCAGGACGTCCCCGACCACCTGCAGGCTGCGCGCGCTGCACGCGTCGAGGGTGTCCTTCGCCGTATGCCACGCCTCGTAGTCGAGATCGATGATGTCGACCGACGGAATCCCGGCGGCCAGAAACGGCAGGTGGTCGTCCTCGATGCGCGTCGAGTCGGCGATGAAGTAGTCGTCGAGCTCGTGGCGCTTGGCGACGTCCCAGATGATGTTGGTGAGCCACGGCGTCGAGTTCGTGTCGCGCCGGATCGCCAGATCGCGATCGCCGATCATGTCCACCAGCAGCAGCGCCTTCATCGTGGCGAGCGAACCGTCACGCCGCGCCAGCTCGACGTAGTGGCGGCTGCCGTAGGTGTTGTCGGTGCCGCTCCAGTCGGGCAGCCGCGCCTCCTCGCCGTCGAGGAACAGCAGCTCGATGGTCATCGCGTTCCGGCGCGGCTTGAGCACCCGCGCCAGCTCCAGGAGGAATGCCGCGCTCGATCCGCCGTCGCTCGCGCCGACGAAGCGGAACTGGCGATAGAGTTTCGTGTCGTAGTGGCCGGCGATGACGATCCGGTCCCGGCGCGCGCCCGGGATCGTCACCGACAGGTTCACCATCTTCACCTGGTCGAGCGGCGTCTGCTCCACCCACGGCTGCTCGACGACGGTCAGGCCGGCGGCAGTCAGCTGATCCTTGATGTATTTCCTCGATTGCTCGATCGCCGCCGACCCCGACGGCCGCGGCCCGATCGCCACCAGCTGCCGGAGGTGCTCCCACGCGCGGCCGGAATCGAACTTCGGCGGCGGCGCCGCCGCCACCTGCAGCGCGAACACCGAGACGAGTGCGGCTGTCATGCACGCTTCTCCCGTGAAATGTAGTTTCGCTGCGCCGGCCCGCTGTAGATCTGCCGCGGCCGCGCAATCTTCTGCTCAGGATCGAGCAGCATCTCTTCCCACTGCGCGATCCACCCCGCGGTCCGCGGGATCGCGAAGAGGACCGGAAACATCTCCACCGGAAAACCCATCGCCTGATAGATCAGCCCTGAATAGAAGTCGACGTTCGGGTAGAGCTTGCGGGTGATGAAGTAGTCGTCCTGCAGCGCGATCCGCTCGAGCTCGAGCGCGATCTCGAGCAGCGGGTTCTTCCCGGTCACCGCGAAGACGAGGTCTGCGATCTTCTTGATCACCTTCGCGCGTGGATCGTACGACTTGTAGACGCGGTGCCCGAACCCCATCAGCCGCGTCGCGCCCTCGCCCGACTTCACTCTCTTGATGAACTCCGGCACCTTGGCGACCGAGCCGATCTCGTTCAGCATCCGCAGCACCGCTTCGTTGGCGCCGCCGTGAAGCGGTCCGTAGAGCGCGCCCGCCGCGCCGGCGAGCGACGAGTACGGATCCGCATGCGAGCTCCCGATCGTCCGCATCGTCGTCGTCGAGCAGTTCTGCTCGTGGTCGGCGTGCAGGATGAAGAGGACGTCGAGCGCGCGCGCGAGCACCGGGTTCGGCTGGTACTTCAGCTCGGTCATCTTGAACAGCATGTTCAGGAAGTTGCCGGTGAAGCTGAGATCGTTGTCGGGATAGACATACGGCCGGCCGATGCTGTGACGGTAGGCCCACGCGGCGATGCTCGGCACCTTCGCGATCGCGCGGTAGGTCTGTCGCAACCGCGAGTCCTTGTCGAAGATGTTCTTGGCTTCGGGGTAGAACCCCGACATCGCGCCGACGATGCTGAGGAAGATTGCCATCGGATGGGCGTCGTACTGGAAGCCCTCCATCAGCTTCTTGATGTTCTCGTGCAGCATCGTGTGCAGTGTGATTTCGCGGGTCCACGCCTGCATCTGCGCCGCGGTCGGGAGCTCGCCGAACAGGATCAGGTACGCGGTCTCGAGGAAGTCGCTCTCTTCGGCCAGCTGTTCGATCGGATAGCCGCGATACAGCAGGACGCCTCTGTCGCCGTCGATGTAGGTGATCGCGCTGCGGCAGTTCGCGGTGTTCATGAACGCCGGGTCGTACGTCATGAGGCCGAAGTCGTCCGGGCTCATCTTGATCTGCCGCAGATCCATCGCGCGGATCGTGCCGTCCTGAATCGGCAGGTCGTACTTCTTCCCGGTGCGGTTGTCGACGATCGTCAGCGTGTCGGCCATTAGCGTTCGGTGTGCGGTTCGGCGTCCGGGTCGTCCGGGTCGCGCTGTTGGTCACCGGGGATGCGATAGGAGCCATCGGCCCAGCGCGCCAGATCCTGCAGCTTACATCGCTCGCTGCAGAACGGACGCCACGCGGGGTCGATGGGACGTCGCCTGCAGAAGACACACAGCGCGACGTCGGCCATGGCGCTATTCTACCCGCCGCTCTCCGCGGGTCATTCCCCAGCCCTCCGCGGCCGGCCATTCCGCGCTGTTCGCCTTCCAGGCGGCGCCGTGTTTCCCTGCCGTACGGCGCTTCCGCGACAGAAACGAACATTCCAAGGTCTCTATTCTTACAAATTCGGCATCGAAGGAATTCTTGTAGCTGTACGGTGTGTACAGGATAATTCTTGACCCCAATCCGACAGACCCTTTCGGCCATCAACGTACGCAAGGTGCGGAGGCGGCGACGTTCTAGCTTTGGGCCGTCTCAGTGCCGGCAGAGCTTCTCGATTTCGATGAACGTGCACCCATAGCGCATTGGCCTGTTACGGTCGCGCAGCGTTGAAGTGCGCTCAGGCGGTGCCGCGCAGGGCGACGTATTGCTCGAAGTTCCGGCCGGCGTCGGCCATCAGCCCGACCTGCTCCGTGCGCGCGGGCGTGCCAGTAGGGGAGCGCAGCCAGATAGCGGACGGTGGGTGAGTCGTCGACGAAGAGGCGGCGCCCTCGCCGCGCCGCTTGTCGGCGATGTCGAGCTCGGACAACGCTTCGGGAAGCAGCTTGATGGGCCCCATGGCCACGCCGGCCACAAGGCCGAACTGGCCAGTGCGGCCCAAAAACTGCCCTTTAGTTCAGCTTTGGCCCTCTGTGGCGTGATGTCGGACGTCGCGGGCCGAGACCATGAAGATGACATCTTCCGCGACGTTCGTCGCGTGGTCGCCGATGCGTTCGAGGTGACGGGAGATGAGGATCAGGTCGAGCGCCGGCTCCACGGTGTGCGGGTCGGCCAGCATGTAGGTGAGGAGCTCGCGAAAAATCTGCGTCTTCAGCGCGTCGAGCTCGTCGTCCTGGTTGAGCACCGACTGCGCGAGCGCGGTATCGCGGCGGACGAACGCGTCGAGCGCGTCGCGCAACATGCTCTGCGCGATCGCCGCCATCCGCGGGATGTCGATCAGCTTCTTCACCGGCGCGTGGCCGACGTAGCGCTGCGCCGCCTCGGCGATGTTGATCGCCAGATCGCCGACGCGCTCGAGATCGGTGTTGATCTTGACCGCCGCGACGATCGCCCGCAGATCGACCGCCATCGGCTGATACAGCGCGAGCAGGCGGAAGCAGCGGTTGTCCACTTCCATGTGGAGAGCGTTCAGCGGATCGTCGCCGGTGAGGGCGCGGGCGATCAGATCGCGATCGCGCTTGACCAGGCCGTTCACCGCGCAGCGTACCTGCTCCTCGGCCAAGCCACCCATCTCGAGCAGCCGCGCCTTGAGTTGCTCGAGCTCGTCCTGGAAATGCCGCGCGCCTGCAGTATCGGGCAGAGCCATTATCCGAACCGACCGGTGACGTAGTCTTCCGTCAGCTTCTCGCGCGGCGCCGTGAAGATGCGATCGGTCGGGCCCACCTCGACCAGCTTGCCGAGCCAGAAAAACGCCGTGACGTCGGAGACCCGTGCCGCCTGCTGCATGTTGTGCGTGACGATCACGATCGTATAACGCTGCTTCAGCTGATAAATCAACTCCTCGATGCGTTGTGTGGCAATTGGATCGAGGGCGGACGCCGGCTCGTCCATCAGCAGAATCTCGGGATCGACCGCCAGCGCCCGCGCGATGCACAGACGCTGCTGCTGACCGCCGGACAGCGCCAGCGCGGAGGCGTGCAGGCGATCCTTGACTTCCTCCCACAGCGCCGCCGACTTCAGGCTCGCCTCGACGCGCCCGCGCAGCTCCTCGCGCGATCCGATGAGACGGTTGATCCGAAGCCCGTACGCGACGTTGTCGAAGATCGACTTCGGAAACGGGTTGGATTTCTGGAAGACCATGCCGACGCGGCGGCGCAGATCGACGACGTCGACGGCTGGCGCGTAGATGTCGCGGCCGTCGATCGTGACCGTCCCTTCGATCCGCGCGCCCGGCACGATGTCGTTCATGCGATTCAGGGTGCGCAGGAAGGTGGACTTGCCGCAGCCCGACGGGCCGATGAGCGCCGTGACCTGGTTCGGCCGGATCTCGGCGTTGATCGCGTCGAGCACGCGGCGGTCGCCGTACGACACGTTCAGCGACTGGACGTCGATCTTTGGCGGCGCTTGCGCCGACCGGTTCGTGGCCGGTGCGGAGGAAGCCGGCACTCCAGGTCGTGGTGGCGCAACCATGGGCATTGCGATCACGATACCCGAACGCCTGGCGGCGCGACATTTCGTCTAAGTAAATTTCGGCAGCTGGCGCGGCGGATCCGTCAAGCCGAGCGGCCTTCCGGGCCGTCAATACCGGTAGGCGAGGGCCGATTGCCGGGTGCAGTCGCTGACCCGTGTACTATGTAATGAAGCTGTGACTTACCGTCGCGCCGGACTCCGGGCCGTGACTCGTCTTTCCGTGTGCGCCGCGGTCCTGGCGTTCGCCGTCGTGCCTCGCGCGGGGAACGTTGTACCCAAACGTCTCGCCATCTACTACGGTTTTCCAAGCCTGGTGGAAGGGGCCGACGGTAGCGTGTCGCACGCGGTCCGCGTCTTCAGCGACTACGACGTGATGGTGTTCGGTGACGGCCTCGAGCTCGGCGACAGTTCCGCCGATGCCGAATGGCAGCAGGAGCAGCGGCTGGTCGGCCAGATCATCGCCCGCCTGCACATGCGGCCGCGCAAGCCGCTGATCTACGGGTTCGTCGGACTGGGACGCCTGCAGCCGCTCGCCGACGCCGAGATCGTCCGACGTGTCGACGCCTGGCGGCAGCTGGGCGTCGACGGCATCTTCTTCGACGACGCGGGGCGCGAGTCGGGCCTCACGCCGTCACGCCGATCGGCGGCGGTGCGCGCCGTTCACGAACGCGGCCTCTCGGCGTTCGTGAACGCGATCAATCCCGACGATCTGTTCGACAAGGACGCCTCGCGCGCCGCCACACCGTCCGAGCTCGGCGCCAACGATGCGCTGCTCATCGAATCGTTCGCGGTCGAAAACAGCGTCGTCCTGCCGCGCGACCGCGTGGCGAAGCGCGCGGCGGCCGCGTTCAAATGGCGGGAGCGTACGGGCGTCAAGGTCTACGCGGTGACGACGACCGTCAGCGGCCGGTTCGACGCGTCGTCGGTGGTCTACGCGGAGCGCCTGGCGGCGGATCTGGGCGTCGACGCGTTCGGCTGGGGCGAGCCGAACTTCGGTGTGGACGCGAAGCTGCCGTGGCGGTTCGAGCGCTGACCGCTGAAACTCCGTGGCGCGACCGGCTCGCCGATTCGCCCTCTCGCGTCTGTCATCTAAGCCGGTGTAGTAAAGACGGCGTCCTGGAACGCAAAGACCGCAACAAGTTTTTCGTTGCCGGTCTTGGCGTCTTTGCGTTCCCGTGCCAGCGCGCGCCGCGCGAATGCCGGCGCGCGACGGCGTGATTCCGCGAGCTTACCGTTGCAGCGCGAGCGTGTCGGCGGGGCGCTCGACCGGCTTCTCCGTCGATTCGAGGAAGGCGGCGACGTTTTTCCGGAGCTCGTCCTGAATCCGATCGACCGGCCGTCGCGCGTCGACCACCTTGAAATGGAACTCG
The DNA here is from genome assembly GCA_035259385.1 of Vicinamibacterales bacterium. Lineage (GTDB taxonomy): Bacteria > Acidobacteriota > Vicinamibacteria > Vicinamibacterales > CAVVIG01 > QHWK01. Next base: position 8,173 of record DATFWL010000363.1, read on the forward strand.
TCGGCCATCGAGCTGTATTCCCGAAGCAGCCTGTTCTGGTACGCACGGAAGCTGTCATAGATGTCGTCGCCGTGCTTCAGGTCCATGCCCGATTCCCAGAAATCCATGCCGCGCGAGGCGAGCACGCGGCCGATCAGCGTCTTGACGTCGACGTTGAGGTAGAAGACCATGTGCGGCGCGATCGCGAACCCGTAGAGATTGCGCAGCCACTGGCGATCGACGCCGCGCACGCCGGCGCGCGCCAGCGCCGTGAAGATGTAGCGGTCCGAGAGCACCACGAAGCCCGCCTTCAGCGCCGGGATGATCTCCTTCTCGAGGCGATCGGCGAAGTCGGTCGCGTAGAGCAGGACGAAGGTGAGCTTGTTGAGGGTGTTGCTCGACTTCGCGATCTCGATCGTCGGCTGCATCAGCATCGAGCGCGTCCAGCCGGTCTCGACGACGCCGTAGCCGCGCACCTCCAGCCACTCGCGCAGCAGCTGGATCTGCGTGCTCCGGCCGACGCCGTCCGTGCCCTCGATCGCGATCAGCTTGCCCGGATATCCGTCGATCGGCAGGTAGGGGATCCCGCGGCCGTAGTATCGACCGGCGGTGCCGTTGCCATTCGCGCCGCCGTCCACGTCACTGCCGCTGCGCGGCGGCGGCGCGTCAGACGAGCTCGTCATCGGGGAGCTCCACCCGGCCGATCGGCACGTGCTGTGCGATCACGTTGCGGACCAGCCGCTGCTGGTCGGTGATGCTGCCGGCGGCATCGATCACTTCCAGCCCGAATTCCTTCACCAGCTGATCATACTCGTCCAGGACCCTGCCCTGGAACATCCGGAAGCTTTCGAGCGGGTTCGCGCTCCACCCCAGGTCCATGCCGGCTTCGTAGAATTTCAGCTTCATCCGCCGCGCCAGCAGCCGATCCACCGAGACGTCAATCGGCACGCGGAAGTACAGCGACAGATCGGGCCGCACGGCGAAGCTGTAGAGCTCGCGCACCCACTGGCGATCCACGCCGCGCGTCGCGTCGCGCGCGAACGCGGTGTAGGCGTAGCGATCGGCGAGCACGATCATGCCGGCCTTGAGCGGCGGGATGATCTTGTAGAGCAGCCGGTCAGCGAAGTCCGTGGCGTGGAGGAGACTGAACGTCATCGGAGTCAGCGCGTTTTTCTTCTTGCCCGTTTTGGTCGCCGCCTTCACGAGGGCGGACGAGTTCCATTCGGTGACGAACACGCGATGACCTTCGGCTGTCAGCCACTTCGCCAGCAGCCCGAGCTGCGTCGTCTTCCCCGAGCCGTCGATGCCCTCGACGACGAACAGCTTGCCCGGGTAGTCGTGGGGTTGCGTGAGATTGTTGAGCATAAGTCTCGTCGGGGACTGCCTGGCGCGGCTCGGTGGTGACCTCGGCGGCGGGGATCCTGCCGACCTCGAGGCGTAATGGTTTTCCGGTGAGGCGCTCGAGCGGCGCGAGCGACCGCGCGGCAGCCCAGATCTCGAGCTCCGCGTCGCCCGACGTGCGCAGCTGCAGGAGATCGTCGTCACCGCGATCGTGCAGCTCGAGGCCGGAGATCGCCTGCGCGTGGCTGCGATCGAGGCTCTCCGCCAGGCGCAGCATCGCGGCGAGCGCGCGCACCGTCCGCCGCAGCCGCCGCGGGAGGCTGCCAAACCCGTCGTGCTTCCGCTTCGGCGCCGCCTGCCGATGGTAGCGCGCGACCAGCGCGATCACCTGAATCTCGTCCGGCTCGAAGCCGCGGAGATCGCCATTGGTGATCAGGTAGTACGAGTGCTTGTGATGGCCCTCGTAGCTGATGTGCACGCCGACGTCGTGCAGGATCGCCGCGTACTCGAGCCACTCCCGCTCACGATCGGTGAGCCCGTGGATGGCGCGGGTCTGGTCGAACAGCGCCAGCGCGAGCCTGGCGACATGGGTCGAGTGCTCCGACCAGAAGTCGAAACGCTCGGCGAGCTCGAAGACGCTGCGGCGGCGGACGTCGGGATAGCGATCGGCCTGCGCGATCTCCTTCCGGTGCCGCGCGATGTAGTCGAGGATCAGACCCTCGCGCAGCGACAGATCGCACAGGGTGATCTCGTCGGCGCCAAGGCGGCGCAGGATCTCGTCGAGCAGGATCGCGCCGGCGACGGCGAGGTCGACGCGCCGCGGCTCGAGCCCCGGCACGCGCAACCGCCGTTCGATGTCGAGCGCGACGAGCTCCTTGCGCACGCGCCGGATCTGCTTGGCGGCGAGCCGGCGGTTGCGGAGCGGCGCGCTCGGCCGCAGTCCCTCGGCGGCTGACGCGACCGCGCCGAGGCTCAGGATCGTGCCCGACGTGCCGATGACGCGATCGAAGCCGGCCTTCGCAATCTCGTCGAGGTACGCGCCGATCTCGGCGTCGATGTGGCGCATCAGCTTCCGTTCGTCACGCGGCTCGAGCGGATCGCTCTTCACGAAGCGCTCGGTCAGCCGGATGACGCCGAGCTTGAAGCTCTTGCCGGCATCGATGGCAGGTCCGCTGCCGTGCGTCACCTCGACGCTGCCGCCACCGATGTCGATCACGACAGCGACGTCGCCGGCGGAGACACCGTAGACGGCGGCCAGATGGATCAGCCGCGCTTCCTCGGTTCCGGAAATGACGCGGGGCCGGATGCCGGTCTGCTGCGTGATCGCGTGGAGGAATTCGCCGCCGTTCTCGGCCTCGCGCGTCGCGCTGGTGGCCACCGCGATCAACTCGTCCACGCGATGCGATTCGGCCAAACGCCTGAATTTCGACAACACCTGGAGCGCCGCATGCATTGCTTCTGGAGTAAGGGCACGCCCGTCGAGCCCGCCTGCGCCCAGACGAATCATTTCCTTCTCCCGATCGATGACCTCGAACGAGAGATCGGGCCGGATCTGCACGACGATCATGTGGATGGAGTTCGTGCCGATGTCGATGGCTGCAATGCGCATGAGTGTGTCTTAACTATAATGAAGCCGCCGCCCGTCTATACCATGTCCCATTCGACTACGCGATCGGAACTTCTGCGACGACGCCTCGACCAGCTCACTCGCGCGCTTCCCGGCTTCGAACAGGGGGACGTGCGCGCGCTACACCGCGCCCGCGTGGCGTCGAGGCGGCTTCGCGAGCTCGCGCCCGTCCTGCAGCTCGACCACGCAGCCAGCAGAAAACTGTCGCGGCGTCTGCGCAAACTGACGTCGCATCTCGGTACGGTCCGCGAGCTCGACGTGCTGATGCTGGGGATCGACGAGATGCACGAGGCGCGTCGCGTGCAGAGCGGCGCGCTGGCGCGCGTCGGCGTCGCCGTCTCGAAGGAGCGCGACCGGGCGCGCCGCCGCATGTTCGCACGGGCGCCGATCCAGGACACCTGGCGTCTCACCCGGAAGCTCGAGCGGGTCGGGGCGCAACTGAAGAAGATCGAGGCGTCCGAGTCGCGAGCCGCCACTCGCGAGTGGAAGTGGGGCGTGGACGCGCGCCTCGAGCGCCGCGCGGCACGCCTGGTCACCGCGGTGCAGGACGCCGGAACCGTCTACATTCCCGAGCGGCTCCACGTCGTGCGCATCGCCCTCAAGAAGCTGCGTTACGCATTCGAGCTGGCCAGCGACGTCAACGCCGTCCGCGCAGATGCCGATCTCCGTGCGTTCAAGCGCGCGCAGGATCTGCTCGGCCGGATGCACGATTTGCAGGTGCTGATCGAGCGCGTCCGCCAGGTGCAGGCATCGCTCGTGCCGCCGAACATCGCCGTCTGGCGCGAGCTCGACGCGCTGATGGTGTCGCTCGAAGACGACTGCCGCCGGCTGCACGCGCGCTACATGCGGACGCGCGAGGACCTGGCGGCGATCGCCGCGCGGCTCGCAGACATACGCGTGTCGACCAGCGGCAGCGCGCAGCGGACGCGGCGCGCAGGCTGAGCGATGGCCGGCTCCTACGAGCTCTATCTCGTCCGTCACGCCGTTGCCGAAGAGCGCGGCGACGCGTGGCCCGACGATGCGAAGCGGCCCCTGACCGAAGACGGCATGGCGCGGATGCGCAAGGCGGCGCGCGGTCTCGCGCGGATCGGCGTCACGATCGACGTCGTGCTCACCAGCCCGCTGGTGCGGGCGCGGCAGACCGCCGAGATCGTCGCCGAGGCGATGCAGCCGCGGCCGACGCTCGTCAGCACCGACGCGTTGTCGCCGGGCGGCGGCTATGCCGCCATCGTCGCCGAGCTCGAGAAGCACGTGCGCAAGACACGCCTCGCGCTCGTCGGCCACGAGCCGGGGATCGGAGAGCTCGCCGCCCGGCTGATCGGTTCCCGTCACGCGATCGAGTTCAAGAAGGGCGCGGTGTGTCGCATCGACGTCGAGACGGTGCCGCCAGCGGGTCCCGGCGATCTGCGCTGGCTCATGACGACGAAGATCCTCCGTGCGATCTGCAAGTGATCGCTCTTCGTAACAGCTAGCCCCTAGCCCCTAGCCCCTAGCCCCGATTCCGAAGTCGCGAATCCGCGACGCTACGCCCTGAGCCAATCCGCGCGCCAGTGCTTCACCTGCATCTTGATCTCCTTCTGCGTCGTCAGCTTGCCGGCGGCGATCTGCCGCACGAGATCCGGAACCTCGTCGTCGCCGGCAAACCGCAGCGCCACGAGCTGCCGATGCGTGAGCGTGTTGATGTGCTGATGGAGGTCCGGTGGCAGCAAACGCTGCAGCCGCAGCCGCTCTTCGAGGCGAATCACGCGATCCTGCACGGTGAGCGGCTGCACGCGGGAGAACAGGGCCAGCCCGACGAGGGCCAGCGCGAACACGACCTCCCACGCCCAGTGCAGCGTGGGCTGCTGGATCGCGTGCCGCACGGTGTTCAGGAAGTTGATGAACATCACCGGCAGCACGAAGAAGTGGAACGGCGGCAGCAGCCTGGTGTGGCTCTTGTAACTCTGTTCGCGTTCGGTCATGGACACCTCCTGCGTCACTGTACCGCCGAGGTGGTATCCATCGGAAGCAGATCTCTGTGATATTCTGCGAACGCTTCCCACGGGTCCTCATCGAAAGGAGCGCCGTGCGTCTGCCGTCCGCCAGGACCGCCTGGCTTCTCGTCGGTGTATCCGCGATTGCCTCGGGGATCGCCGTTCGTCCCGCCTCCGCGCAGCTGTTCCGCTCGTTCAGCAGCGATCCGCGCCACGTGCTCGAAGGGAACTGGCAGTCGTGCCGCGATCGCGACGGGCAATACGCCGAACGTGTCTACGACCATGTGGTGAACGGCGTCGGGAAGTACGAAGTCCACATGGGGCCGCGGCGCGAGTTCGCGGTCTTCGCCGGCGTCCAGGACTCGCACCGCGATCACGAATCGCCCGACAATCTGCTCAGGCCCTTCCGCGTCGCGATGGATGCCGGCCGCGCGAAGCAGCACTGGGAGATCCCGTCGCTGAACCTCGCGTTCACGGTGACGCTCGCCGGCGGATCGAGAACCGACTGCGAGAGCTGGTTCGTTCTGCTGGAGCCGCTGGAAAAAACGTCGCACTGACGGTGGGAGTGTGGGTGGGTAGGCCCATGGGGTGGGTGGGGCAGGATCCCACAGGCCCATCGGTCCAACCCACCCCAGCCCATGGGCCCATCGGTCCAGCCCACCCAGCCCATAAGCCCATCGGTCCCACACACCCTACCAGAGCAGCTTCACTCCCAACTGCATCTGCCGCGGATCGTAGGTCGACGTGATCGTTCCGAAGCCGGCACTGCTGCGGTTGCCGTTGGGCGCGGTGAAGTTGGCGCGGTCGAACAGGTTGAACGCTTCCACGCGCAGCTCGATCCGCGTCTGGCCCGAGATCCTCACCTGCTTGACGGCCGCGAGATCGAACGACCAGTAGTTGGGGCCGCGCACCGTGTTGCGCCCGGCGTTGCCGAAGGGCTGGCTGGGATCGGTCGGCGCGATCACGCACGTCTTGTTGAACCAGTTGTTGATGTTCTGCTCGCCCGACGGCGCGTACGGATCGCAGGTCACGTTCGGCCGGTAGTTGTTCGCGCCACGGAAGTCCTGCGCGATGCCCGAGACCGATTGCGCCGCCGACGGCGTGTAGGTGAAGGTCACCGTCTCGCCGGGCGCGAGCGAGTGAATGCCCGCCAGTTGCCAGCCGCCCAGCAACGCATCGACCGCGGTCGACCAGCCGTCGCCCCAGCGCTGGCCGTGGCCGAACGGCAGCATCCACACGAAGCTCGTCGTGCTGTTGTAGGGCTGGTGGTACGAGCCGGTGCCGTACTCGGCGGCGAGGTTGTTGAAGTCCTGTGGCCCTGGGAAATTGCCGTTGTTGTTCTCCAGAGACTGGGCGCCGTTGTCCTTCGCCCGCGACAGTGTCAGCGACGACAGCAGGCTGAGCGTGCTGCCCAGGCGCCACTCGTACTTCAGCTGCAGCGCGTCGTAGCGCGACCGGCCGCCGTTGAAGACGTACGTAATGTCGGAGAACTCCGGGATCGGGCGCCGCGACTGCAGCGGCAGCGTGCCGGCGGCGTTGTTCGGCGCCGCCTGGTTGTAGTTGCCGATGATCGCGAGCCCATCGCCGTCGTTGCCGACGTAGGCGACGTCGACCAGCATGCTCGGTCCGATCTCGCGCTGCACCGACACGAACCAGCTCTGCACGCGCGCCGACTGGAAGTCGCGCGGGATATAGCTGATGTTCGCCGTCAGCGGGTTGAACTTCGACGGATCAGTGAGTCCCGCCGGGTAGCCGCGTTCGGTCGGAAGGAAGGATTGATCGAGCGGATTGGTCTGATTGATGACCGCATTGATCACCTGCGGCCCGTTGATCGGCAGCAGGTCGGCGGCGCCGGTGCGGTTGACGTGGACGTAGCTGATGCCGTACCCGCCGCGCACCACCGTCTGGTCCATCGGCGAGTACGCGAAGCCCACGCGCGGCGCGAAGTTGTTGCGGTCGGGATCGACCAGCGCGCGGTCGTAGATCGACCCGTCCTTCGCGATCAGCATCGTCCTCGACGCCGGGTCGAAGTTCGAGAGCGTGTTGTTCGCTTCCCAGAACGGCGACGCGTATTCGTAGCGCAGCCCGAGGTTCAACGTCAGGCGATCGTTGACGCGCAGGTCGTCCTGCAGATACGCGAAGTGCATGTTCTTCCGCAGCTGGGCGACGAGCGCGTTGCTGAGCGCGTATTGCGAGCGCAGCCCGAACATGAAGTCGGCAAGGTTGTAGAGGTTGTTCGACGCCGCGCCCGCCGGCCGCGTGAACTGTCCGGTGTAGGTATCGCGGCCGTAGAGCGGGTTGACGTCCATCACCTCGACGTTCACACGCTGGAACTCGTACCCGGCCTTCACCGACTGGCGGCCGATCAGCCGCGTGTAGTTCACCTTCGGATCGAACACCGTCGGGTACTGCCACTGCGGGTTGGTCGCCTGGCGGCCGAGGTCGGTGAAGCCGGTGATCGACTCGGTCGGCAGACCGCCGCTGATCCGTGGATCGGTCGGCAGGCCCGGGAGCCCGTACGCGTCCTGTGCGCTGGTCGTCCCGAGCGCCGGCGGGTTCTTCCCGCCCTCGGTCATCGACCAGCCAAAGCGGATCTCGAGCAGCGAGCGGTCGTCGGGGACGTAGGTCGTGCCGAGCGCGAGCTGTTTGTTGCGTGCGTAGATGGTGCCGTTGCCGCCGCCGCCTGACGGCAGCGGGATCGGCGCCTCATCGACGGTCTCGAGATCGCGCCAGCCGTAGCGCCCGAACATGCTCAGCGACGCCGACGGATGCAGATCGATCTTCCCGCCGGCCTTGTTCGAGTGGTTGGTGAAGTCCTGGAGAATCCCGTAGTTGTTGGCGGCGCCGGTCGACGTCGGATCGGGCAGCCCGCCGAGCACGCTGCGCGCGAAGCTGGTCATCGGAATCGGCGCTCCCGCCGGGTAGGTGACGCCGGTCCGCGGATCGCGCACGTCGACGGTGAGCACGCCGGCCCGCTGCGCCGCGTTCGGGATCGTCGAGAAGGCGGCCACGGTGCGATCCTGACGGAACCCTTCGTAGTCGCCGAAGAAGAACGCGCGGCTCTGAATGATCGGGCCGCCGACGACGCCGCCGAACTGGTTGCGGTCCATGGTCGGCTTCTGGCCGTTGGGCGGCGTGAAGTAGCCGGTCGCGTTCAGCGCAGTGTTGCGGTTGAACTCCCACGCCGAGCCGTGGAGCTGATTGGTGCCGCTCTTGTAGGCGACGTTCACCGTCGCCCCCGCGGATCGTCCGTACTCGGCGCTCTCGTTGTTGGTGACCACCTGGAACTCGCGGACCGCGTCGGGCGGCGGCTGCATCACCTGATTCGAGAAGCCCTGGTTGCTCGTCCCGTAGGCGTTGTTGTCGACGCCGTCGATGAGGAAGTTGTTGAACGTGGAGCGCAGGCCGTTCACGTTGAAGGCGCCCTCGCGCGGCGTGCCGTTGGTGCTGCGGTTCAGTGCCGACTGGCGGACGCCGGTGGCGAGCAGCGCGAGCGAGGAGTACTCGCGGCCGTTCAGCGGCAGTTCTTCGATCTGGCGGCTGGTGATCACCTGGCTGCGCTGGCTCGTGTCGGTTTCGACCAGCGGGGCCGCGGCGGTGACCTGCACTCGCTCCGACAGCTGGCCGACCGCCATCTGCAGATCGACGCGCAGGCGGGCGGCGACCTGTACCTGCACGTTGTCGACCAGCGCGATCGAGAACCCTTCTTTCTCCGACGACACGACGTACAGCCCTGGCTTCACCGTCGTGAATTCGTACGTGCCGTCGGCGTTCGTCGTCCGCACCACCGAGACGCCCGTCTCGACGCCGGTCAGCGTGACCTTGGCGTCGCGCACGATCCCGCCCGAGGCGTCGCGAACCGTGCCGACGACCGATGCGGTGTCGAACTGCGCGGACGCGCGCGGAACTCCTACGCTGAGCACGCCAAGGAGCACGAGCAGGCTGGCGCGAACGAGTGACGAAGACATGTGGCTGACCTCCACGCTGGGCGATTGTAGTCGACCGCTGCTGATGCTACGGGCGCCGGGTGACGGCACTGTGAAGCCAACCGCTCGGGTCTCGGTGGTGCGTCACGATCGCGCGAGGCGCGCGTGACGCATCCGACGCCTGCAGACGTGGCCGGTGCCGTGGGCGGCGCAGCGGTCGATCTCGCGCAGCGCGGCCGGCTCGGAACCTGCAGGTCTTCGTCCTGATCCGTCGACCGTCGGTTCACGTGCGGTGGAAGTAACGCGGAATTTACATGACTGAAACTCGAGTGAGACCCCTTCCACGAGTGCTCAGGCTATCGTCACCGCCTATGCGACGACCGATCGTCTTCTTCGTGCTCTTCTGTTCGTTCACGCTCGTTCGGTTCGCGTCGGCGCAAGTCACTCCCGCGGCCGGCTACACGCCGCCAGACGACGCGCCGTCGATTCGCGTCGGCATCACGCTCTATCCGCAGTACTCCGTCCAGACCGAACCGAAAGTCACCGACGCCGACGGTCATTCGGTCGAACGGAGCGCGTTCGACGTGACGCGCGCCTACATCAACATCACCGGCCAGATATCGCACCTCGTCGCGTTCCGGATCACGCCCGACATCACGCGCGAGAGCTCGCTGCTCGCCGGCGCGAACATCAGCCAGGACAGCCTCGTGTACCGGATCAAGTACGCGTACGCGCAATTCAACCTCGACGACTGGGTCGGCAAAGGCTCGTGGACCCGGATCGGCATCCAGCAGACGCCGTGGGTCGATTTCGACGAAGGCATCTACCGGTACCGATTCCAGGGGACGACCTTCGCCGAGCGCCAGCCTCTGCTGACGACGATGACCTCGTCGGACGCCGGGGCCTCGTTCCACTACAATCTGCCGGAGAACTACGGCGACGTTCACGTCGGCGTCTATAACGGTGAGAACTACCAGCGCGTCGAGCTGAACAACGGCAAGGCGTTCGAGATGCGGGCGTCGCTGCGCCCGTTCGCCGCGCCCTCGACGCCCGCGGTGCTGCGCGGCGTGCGCGGGCACTTCGTCTACTACAACGACCGCTACGCCAGCGGCGACGAGCGCGACCGGATCATGGGGAACGTCACCTTCGAGCACAAGTTCCTGAACGCCGAGTACGATTACCTGAGCGCGAAGGACAAGGTGCAGGCGACCTCACCGCTCATCGAGAGCAACGGCTGGGCGTTCTGGGCGACGCCGCGCTACCCCTGGGAGAACGGGTCGTCGGTCGAAGCGCTGCTGCGCTACGACCACTTCACGCCGAACACGTCGACAGGCGCCGCGCCGCTGACGACGGTGCCGACGCCGGGGATCACGTTCAGGCAGCAGCACCAGAACCGTACGATTGTCGGCGGCGCGTTCTGGTTCCCGCACCAGGGCAACGTCAGCACGGCGATCCTCGTCGACTACGACGGCCAGCACTTCGAGAACATCACGACGCCCTCGGCGGTCAAATCGGTCTCAATCCATGGGCTCGTAAACTTCTGAGCGGAGTCAGGGACATGACATCACTGAACAAAGCGGCGGCTACACTCGGCGGCGTCGCGCTGCTCGTCGCGGCCGCGGCTGCGCAGGCGATTCAGATCAACGGCGCGGGGGCGACCTTCCCCAACCCGATCTATTCGAAGTGGTTCGACGAATACGGCAAGGCGCACAGCAACGTGCGCATCAACTACCAGTCGGTCGGATCGGGCGCCGGCATCCGCCAGATTCAAGCGCAGACCGTGTTCTTCGGCGCCACCGACGGTCCGATGACCAACGATCAGCTCCAGTCGTCGCCGGGCAAGATCCTGCACTTCCCGACGGTCCTCGGCGCGGTCGTACCCGTGTACAACATCCCGAACGTGAACGCCGAGCTGAAGTTCAGCGGCCAGGTGCTCGCCGACATCTTCCTCGGCAAGATCACGAAGTGGAACGACGCCGCGCTCGCGAAGCTGAACCCCGAGGTCAAGCTGCCGGGCGACGACATCACGGTCGTGCATCGATCCGACGGATCCGGCACCACCTACATCTGGGTGGACTTTCTCTCGAAGACGTCGCCGGAGTTCCTGAAGAAAGTGGGCGTCAACACCTCCGTGAACTGGCCGACCGGCGTCGGCGGCAAAGGCAACGAGGGGGTGAGCGGGCTGGTGCGGCAGACGCCCGGATCGCTGGGCTACGTCGAGCTGATCTACGCGCTGCAGAACAAGATCAGCTACGGCAGCGTGCAGAACATGTCCGGCGAGTTCGTCAAGGCCTCGGTGCCGGCGGTCACCGCGGCGGCGAACGAGGCGGCGGCGAAGATGCCTCCGGATTTCCGCGTCTCGATCACCAACGCGCCGGGCAAGGGCGTGTATCCGATCTCGTCGTTCACCTGGCTGCTCCTCTACGAGAACCCGAAGGACAAGGCGCAGGCGAAAGCGATGGTCGATTTCATGAAATGGGCGCTCACCGACGGTCAGAAGTACTGCGGCGATCTCGGCTACGCGCCGCTGCCGGAAAGCGTCGTCAAGCTGGAGATGGCGGCGCTGGCGCGTGTGAAGACGTCCTAGCGCGCAGTCGGCGGCCATGACGCGAAAGGATCTGGGCTTCCGCATCGGGACGGGCCTCGTCGGCGCCGTGCTCGTGCTGATCGTCGCCGCGATCGGCTACGAGCTGGTGCGGCAGTCGATGCTCTCGATTCAGAAGTTCGGCCTCTCGTTCTGGCGCACGGAAATCTGGGACCCGGTCGCGGGGCAGTTCGGCGCGCTGCCGTTCATCTGGGGCACGCTGTACTCGTCGATCGTCGCGCTGGCGATCTCGACGCCGATCGCGCTGGGCATCGCGGTCTTCATCTCGGAGCTCTGTCCCGGATGGCTGCGGCAGCCGCTGGTGTTCCTCACCGAGCTGCTGGCCGCGATCCCGTCGATCGTCTACGGCCTGTGGGGGATCTTCGTGCTCGTCCCGGCGATTCGCGCGCTCGAGGCGTCGATGCCGACCGTGCTCCGCCAGCTGCCTTTGTTCAGCGGTCCGCCGCTCGGGGTCGGCATGCTCTCCGCGGCCGTGATCCTGGCGGTGATGGTGATTCCCTTCACCTCCTCGGTCTCGCGGGAAGTCCTGAAGTCGGTGCCCGCGGCGCAGCGCGAAGCGGCGTATGCGCTCGGCGCGACCCGCTTCGAAGCGATTCGGGCGGCGCTCTTCTACGCCCGCACCGGCATCGTCGGCGCGGTGATGCTCGGCTTCGGCCGGGCGCTCGGCGAGACGATGGCGGTGACGATGGTGATCGGCAACAACCCGCGGGTCTCGATGTCCCTGTTCGCGCCGCAGTACACGATGGCGGCGGTGATCGCGAACGAGTTCACCGAAGCGGCGGATGAGCTCTACCTGGCGGCGCTCGTCGAAATCGGCCTGGTGCTGTTCGTCATCACGCTCACGGTGAACTCGCTGTCGCGACTGCTGATCTGGTCGATGACGCGAAGCGCTTCGGCGGCCGCCGCCGCCGGACCGACGCCGGAGCCGGCGGCGGAGCCCGCATGAGCGGCGAGGAGGCGCGCTTCGGCGGCGCATCGGTGATCTGGCGCAAGACGATCTCGTCGGCGTTCGTCGCATTCTGCGCGGTGTCGGTCCTGATCGCGCTGGTGCCGCTGTTCTTCGTGCTGTTCTTCGTGGTGACGCAGGGCCTGCGCGCGCTCAACCTCGCCTTCTTCACCCAGATGCCGAAACCGGTCGGCGAGATCGGCGGCGGCATGGCGAATGCGATTGTCGGCACGCTCATCGTCAGCGGCCTGGCGGGTCTGATGGCGGTTCCGATCGGGATCGTCAGCGGCATCTACATGTCGGAGTACAGCGGGACGCGCTTCTCGGCGCTGGTCCGCTTCGCGGCGGACACGCTGAACGGCGTGCCCTCGATCGTCGTCGGCGTCTTCGCCTACGGGGTCGCGGTGCTGCCGTTCAAGCAGTTCAGCTCATTTGCCGGCGGCTTCGCGCTCGGCGTGATGATGATTCCGATCATCGCCCGGACCACCGAGGAACTGCTGCTGCTGGTGCCCGGATCGATGCGGGAAGGGGCGCTCGCGCTCGGCGCGACGCGCGCCCGCGCGGTGTTCACGGTCGTCGTCCCGTCAGCGCTGCCCGGCATCGTCACCGGCGTCGTTCTCGCCCTGGCGCGCATCGCCGGCGAAACCGCGCCGCTGCTGTTCACGTCGTTCAACAACCGGTTCTTCAACACCGATCTCCGCCAGCCGATTTCCACGCTCACCGTGCAGGTCTTCACCTACGCGATCTCGCCGTACGACGACTGGCACCGCCAGGCCTGGGCCGGCGCGCTCGTGCTCGTCACCATCGTGCTGATCTGCTCGCTGCTCGCCCGCTTCGCGACCCGCCGCCTCGAGCGCATGCACGCGCGCGGCTAGCTGAGATCGGCAGGGCAGGAAGGCAGACGGCAGGAAGGCAGGATTTACCTTCCAGCCTTCCAGCCTTGCTGCCGTCCTTGCTGCCCTCCAGCATCCAATTCCTGCTGTCCTGCCTTCCGCCTTCCGGCCCTGCTGGAGACAGTGTCGCTTTTTCCCTCGCGATTTCGATATCCAAGGTGAGGGCAGTTCGGAGGCGCCGAAAGATTTCGGCGGCCGCTGCCTATATCTGAAGGACGAAATCGTAAGAAGGAGCGTGTCTGTGCATTCAGAAGCAATGACCCATCGTCGGAGTTTTCTCGGCAGGATGCTGGGCGCGGCGGCGGCGGCGGGCCTGTCGGCGGCCGGAACCCGCGCGGCGGCAGCGGAATCGGGGCCGGACGGCTGGATTCAGGAGGTCAAGGGCACACATCGGACCCTGTTCGACTTCCCGCAGCACAAGAACGGCTTTCCGCTCCTGCACATCCTGAATTATCTGAACACCTACTCGACGGCGTACAAGACGAGCGCCGGGCAGGTCGGCGCGGTCGGGACCTTCTACAGCGTCGGCGCCCAGGCGAGCATCCCGCTGGCGTTCAACGATGCCATCTGGGCGAAGTACGATCTCGGCGCCTACACGGGACTCAAGGACGCGGACGGCAAGCCGTACACGCGCAATGTCTTCAACAAGCCGACGCCGAACGATCTCCACCTGCTGTTGAAGGCGGTCGACCTGCCGACGATTGCGGCGCTCTCCGACGCGATGCCCGCCATCGGGATCGAAAGCCTGCAGAAGATGGGCGCGAAGTTCATTCTCTGCAACAACGCCCTCGGCCTCTGGACCCTGGAGCTCGAAGCCCGCGGCAAGGGGAAGGCGCAGGACATCGACAAGGACCTGCGCGCCAACGTCCTGCCTGGCGTGACGATCGTGCCGGCAATGGTCATCGCGATCGACCAGGCGCAGGAAGCCGGCATCAAGTACAACCGGCAGTAGGCCGCTCGCCGCACGCGCCTCGTGCAGGTCCGGCCGTCGCGCCGGACCTGCCTCGGCCCTTCACGTTCCTTTACTTTCGCGCCCCGGTCGCGAAGCCGAGCGCCGCGATCTGCACCTGGTAGTCGTACCGCGCCGACGCTGCCTCGACCTCCGCCTGCGTCTCGGCAAGCTGCGCCTGATTCAGCTCGACAATCGAGCTGAGCCCGAGGTTGTAGCGCGACTGCGCCAGATCGAGCGCCTGCGTCGCCTGATCGAGCAGCTCCCTCGTGAGATCGATCCGCTGAAACGCGGTCCGGGCATTCAGCCACGCGGTCTCGACGTCGCGGCGGATCCGGTTCTCGACGTCGAGGACGCGCTGGTCCTGCGCCCGCGCGCGGGCGAGCGCCTCGGCCGCTCGCGCCTGGTAGAGATTGCCATTCGTCAACGGGACGTTGACGTTCACGCCAACCGCAGCGTAGCGGTCGCTGATGCCGGGTTGATAGTAGGGCAGCATGCCGATGGCGCCTGACACCGTAACCGACGGCCGGGCGAGGCCCGACTCGGCCGATGCGAACGAGGCGGCCGACGCCGCGCTCAGCCTCGCTGCCGACAGCTCGGGTCGCTGCCGGAAGGCATCGGCGACCAGCGCCGCGTTGTCTGCCGGCGGCGCGGCCGGCAGCGGCTCATCCTCGAGATCGCGTGTCGGCACCGACGAGCTGCCGAGCGCCGCCGCCAGCTGCGCGAACGCGCGCTCGGTGTCGTTCTGCGCCTGCACCAGCAGCAGCTGCGCCGTGGACAGGTTGACGCGCGCGAAGCTGACATCGAGCCCGGAGCGCAGCGCGCCCTGCGCCAGCGCACTGACCTGATCGAGCACCAGCTGACGCGCGTCGACGGTGGCTTGCGCCACCCGCTGCACCGCCTGCGCGCGCAGCACGCCGAAGTAGGCGCGATCGACGTCCAGCAGCACCGACGCGCGCTCTCCGGTCACCGACTGCTCCTGCGCCTGCGCGTTCAGCGACGAGCTCTCGACCAGCGCCCGCGTGCGGCCGAAGTCGGTGAGGAGCTGGCCGAAGCTGAAGCCGCCGGCGATCCGGTTGTAGATGATCGGGTTGTTCAGGCCGCCGGCGGCGATGCGGCTTCCCGCCTGCGCGTCGGCGCCGCTGAAGCTCGCGACGACGGTGGGGAAGTAGGCGGCGCGCGCTTCGCGGATGCCCTGCGTCGCCGCCAGCGCGCCGAACTCGGCCGCCTGAATCTGCGGGTGGTTCCGCAGCGCCGTCTGCTCGGCCTGCGACAGCGTCAGCGGCGATGCGGTCTGCGCCGATGCGGTGGCGGCAGCCGCGACGAAGACGATCGACGCGCCAAACGACCTGGTTGCCATCACGATCGCGCTCCCTCCGGCGCCGTCCCCGGACGGCGGCGGTAGATCAGCAGATACGCCGCCGGCACGATGAACACCGTCAGCATCACCGAGACGATCAGCCCGCCGATGATCGCCCGCGCCAGCGGCGCGTACGCTTCGCTGCCGGTGCCCATGTTCAGCGCCATCGGAACCAGGCCGATCACCGTTGCCAGCGAGGTCATCAGGATCGGGCGCAGCCGGATCCGGCACGCCTGGACGACCGCATCGAGCAGCGGCAGGCCGTCGCGCTCGAGGCGATGCGTGAACTCGACGATCAGGATGCTGTTCGAGACGACCATCCCGACCATCATCAGCACGCCCATCAACGACTGCACGTTCAGCGTCGTACCGGTGACGAACAGCGCGACCAGCACGCCGGTGAGGCCGGTCGGCACGGCCAGCAGAATCAGCGCCGGGTCGACGAACGATCGGAACTGCGCGACCAGAATCAGGTAGAGGAGCAGAATCGCGAGCGTCAGCCCACCCGCAAAACTCGTGAACGACGCCCGCATGCCTTGCACCATTCCCCGCACCGCGACGCGCACGCCCGCCGGCGGTTTCGTCGACGCGAGCAGCCGGTTGATGCCGGTGGCGAGCGCGCCGAGGTCTTCTCCGATCGGATTGACGTAGATGTCGATCACTCGCTGAATCTGGTAGTGGTCGATTTCGGTCGGCGAGTTCATCGGCGTGATCCTGGTGACGGCGTCGAGCAGCGTCGGATCTTTCTGCCGCGCGGCGTGCAGTGGCAGGCTGCGCAGATCGCTCAGGTTCCGGATGCGTCCCTCCGGATACTGCACGGTCAGCATGTAGTCGTTGCCGCTCTTCGGATCCACCCAGTAGCTCGGCGCGATCATCTGGTTGGAGGTGAGCGCCGTGATCAGGTTGTTCACCACCTCGCGCTGGTCGAGGCCGAGAATCGCCGCGCGTCCGCGGTCGATGTCGAGGCGCAGTGACGGGTAGTCGATGTCCTGCGGGATGAAGACGTCGCTGGCCCCGCGCAGCCTGCGGATCTCCGCGGCGAGGGCGGTGGCGGCGTTGAACACCGTCTCGATGTTCGATCCGCTGAGCTGCACGTCGATCGGCGCCGGCAGTCCCTGGTTCAGCACCGCGTCGATCATTCCGCCCGACTGGAAGAAGGCGCTCAGGTGCGGGAGTTCATCCGCGATTGCACGGCGGGTCCGCTCCATGTAGTCGTAGCTGCCGACGCGGTGGCCCTCCCTGAGCGCCACCTGGACGGTCGCCGTATGCGGACCGGCGTTGCTGGTGTAGATCGAGGAGAACCCCGGCTGCACGCCGATGTTGGACGCCACGAGACCGAGATCGTCGCGCGCGACGATGCGCCGGACCAGCGCCTCGACCCGCTCGACGTCGGCCGTCGTCATCTCGATGCGCGAGCCGGTCGGCGACTTGAGGTTGATCACGAACTGCGCCGCATCGGTGCGTGGAAAGAACGCGACCCCGAGGCGCGGATAGATCGCCAGGCTGAGCA
>DATFWL010000364.1:0-3693 GCA_035259385.1 Vicinamibacterales bacterium
GCATACTGATCGAAACCGGGGTCGAAGGTCAGCCTTCGCAGAGTGTTGCGCCGCCGTAGATCCCAAATCCAGATGTCGTTGTCCTGGTCGCGGATGTCGAAGGCGACTTGCCGGCCGTCAGGCGAGAAATTTGGGTAGGTAAGCGAAGCGAGGACCTGTGCCTCGCGCTTGAACCGGGCGATCCGTTCGGCATCGAGAGCGAAGGCCTCGGGTAGGATCTTCAGCGCGACCTCGCGATTGAGCGTGGTGTCGCAGGCTTTGTAGACTTCGCCCATCCCGCCTGCGCCAATGAGCGCAGTGACCTCATACGGGCCGAGGTGCGTGCCCAGTGTCAGAGCCACGGGAATGGCTGGGATTATAAAAGATGCGTCGATTCGGCGCGTATTACCGCTTCACACCGTCGTGTAGACCGTCCTCGGGTCGCCGCCCGGCCCCAAGAACAGCGGGCCGCCGCGCGGGGCTAGCACTGAAGCGATCGGACGACGAGCTGGCCTTCTACGACGCCTTCGAGACCAACGACAGCGCGGTGAAGGTGCTCGGCGACCTGCGCAAGCGCTACCCCGAGCTGTACGTCGAGAAGCGTGCTCCGACGTCGTAGCGCCGCCCATGTTTGCGGCCGCCCTCGCTCGTGACGCGTCCTCGTCGCTCAGGATCTCGGCGAATACGGCGTCATCACAGCCTCGGTTCCGCCCTGAACGTGAGCGTCACAGCGCGGGGCCGCAGGAGCGCGCCTGCGTCGGTCAGCACGTACAGCAATCCGTCAGGACCCTGACGTACGTCGCGGATTCGTCTGGGGCGGGAGGTGAGCAGCAGCTCCTCTTGGTGCGTCACGCGGCCGTTCAGCAACTCCAGCCGTCGCAGGTTCAGACCGCTGAGGGCGCCGAGAAAGACATTGCCGGCCACCCCGGGAAACGATCGCCGGAGTAGATAGTCAGGCCCGATGGGGAAATCGACGGCGTCCAGTGGACTACGGGCTGATCCATTCCGGCGCGTGCGGTATCGTTGGAGATCGTCGTCCCGTTGTAGTTGATGCCAAACGTGATCGCGGGCCATCCGTAGTTGTGTCCGCGGGTGATGATAATTGAGCTCGTCGCCGCCGGCGCGGGCCGTGTTCGTGCTCCCAGATCGTCCCGCTGGATGGCTCGATGAACAGCCCCTGCGGGTTGCGGACGCCGTAGGCAAAGATCTCGGGCCGGGCATCGGCGCGGCCGACGAACGGATTGTCCGGCGGGACCGTCCCATCGTCGTTCAGCCGCAGGATCTTCCCCTTATGCGTGCGGAGATCCTGCGCGGGCGTCTGCTCATGCCGCTCGCCGACGGTCATGTAAATGGTGCCGTCCAGACCGAACGCGATGCGCGAGCCGCTGTTGCCACCGGCCGTACTCCAGGCATCAGCGACGAAGAGATCGCGCACCGCCGAGACCGTCCCACCCTCGAACCGCGCGCTCGCGAGCGTTGTCGTGTCGCCCCGCTCGCCCGGCTTCGAGTACGTGAAGTAGATGGTCCGGTTCTGCGCGAAGCGCGGATGGAGGGCGGGATCCATGAGCCCGTCCTGCGTCCGCGTATCGATCGGCGGGATGCCGCCCGGATGCCAGCCGCGCTTCGTGAATGAGCCGCAGCCGGCCCGCGCGTTCGGTGATGAGGATATCGCCGCCGGGCAGGAACGCCAGGGCTCACGGCTCGTTGAGCGCGTCGGTGACGGTGACGACGCGCACGCGGGCCGTTCGGTCGGGATTACCGACGGTTCGGGCACGCGCTGACCCAGAGCAGACGAGGCAACCCGTGCGATGCGCCGGCCTTTCGGATCCCCGCGAATGAGCGCGAGCGCCACGCCGAATGCCACCAGGGTCACAACTGCGGGAACGATGAGGCGTCTCATGCCGTGGCTCAGCTGCGCCGGGAGCAGATTAGCGAAGCGCCGGCTTCACGCGACCTGTGTCTTTACTCTTCGCCCAACGACGATCGACGAGAGCTGAGCGGGCGAGAATGCTACCGTAACGATGACCATGACATCACAACCAAATAACGGACATTGAGAGGAGCAGACGATGAGACTCACAGCAACTTGTCCACCGAAGCGCGGAGCGCGAAGGCGGATCGTGGCCGTGGCGATCGCAGTGTGCGCCGTGACGCTCGTCGCCGCCAGGGGCGTGCCGAGCAAGGTCACCTATATTCCCCACGACACGGCCAACAAGACGATGGAGAAGGGCGGGCAGATCATCGGTGAGAACGGATTGATTGTGCTCGCGCAGCGCCGCACCGCCGGCGAAGTGGAAGTCCACGAGAACACCAATCACGTCTTCATCATCGTCGAGGGCGAGGCGACGTTCGTCACCGGCGGCACGATGGTCGGCGCAAAGAACACGGCGCAGGGACAGATCCGCGGGGCGAGCGTGGAGGGTGGAACGACGTATCACCTTACCAAGGGTGACGTGATTACGATCCCGGCGAAGACGCCGCACTGGTTCAAAGAGGTGCCCTCGAAGACGATTGCGTACTACGCAGTGAACCTCGAGCCATAGCATGAAGCAGAGGACGAAGCGCGGTGTAACGCGGCGGCGCGTGCTGGAAAGCGGCGCGGGGCTGCTCGCCGCCGCGGCGGCGCCCGTGCGACTGCAGGCGAGCCAGCGCGGACCGGAGCCGGCCTTGGTGTCGACGGATCTCACGGGCCGCGTCGCACGCTATATGGCGGCGGCGCGGCAGCAGCCGCTGCCGCCTGATGTGCTGCGCGAAACGAAGCATCGCGTGCTCGACACGGTGGCGGCGATGATCTCTGGCGCGAAGCTCAAGCCAGGCGAGGTGGCCATCCGCTTCGCGCGCGCACAGGGCGGCACCGTGGAAGCGTCGATCCTCACCACCAATATCCGGACGACGGCGATCAACGCGGCACTTATCAACGCGATGTTCGCGCACGCTGACGAGACGGACGACTTCGAGCCGGTGACGAAAGCGCATCCAGGCTGTGCGGCTGTGCCCGCGGCGTTTGCCGTCGGCGAGCGCGAGAACGCGTCAGGCCAGGCGTTCCTGCGAGCCGTCGCGCTCGGCTACGACCTCTGTTGCCGCTGGCTGATGGCGCTCGGCCCGAATCACGTGCGCGCGACGCATCGCAGCGCCGAAGGCGTGAGCGCGACGATGGCGGCCACCGGCGCGGCGGCGTCGATGGCCCGGCTCGAGGAGAAGGGGATGCGCGACGCGCTTTCGTACGCCGTGCAGCAGGTCTCAGGCGTCTGGAGCTGGGAGCGCGATCTCGAACATATCGAGAAGGCGTTCGACTTCGCCGGAATGGGCGCGCGCAACGGTGTGACCGCTGCGCTGATGGCGCAGGCCGGCTTCACCGGCGTCCCCGACGTGCTCGAAGGGGAGCACAACGGGCTGGAAGCGCACTCGACGCAGCCGCACCCCGAGGAGATGGTGGCCGATCTCGGCCGGCGGTTCTACGTGACCGAGACCGCGATCAAGACGTTCTCCGTCGGCTATCCGATTCAGTCGGCGCTCGATGCGTTCCTGACACTGCGGAACGAGCACAACCTCACGCCCGCCAACGTCGATAGGATCATTGCGAAGCTCCCCGAGGACGGCGCCGGCATCGTCAACAACAGCGCGATGCCCGACGTGAATCTTCAGTACCTGATCGCGGTGGCGCTCATCGACGGCACGGTCTCGTTCGACGCGAGCCATTCGTACGAGCGGATG